>CAZQUB010000014.1:0-31360 GCA_964596225.1 uncultured Acidimicrobiaceae bacterium | reverse complement strand
GCGAGTTCTTCCACACCGACTGGACCGGCGAGGGCGGCGACACCACCTCGACCACCTACAGCGTCTAGTCGCACTCGGCCGGTCCCGTCAGGGGGGACAACTAGGTTGGCCACCATGTCCGGGAATGCCGTGCCCCACGAGATCGAACAGGTGCGCTCGGCGCTCGCCGCCGGCGACCACACCGCCGCCGGGGGTCTCCTCGACGGGTTGCGGCGCGCCTGGCGGCGGGAGCCGGAACGGTTCGCCGCCGCCGACATCGCGGCGCTGCGGGACCTGGCGGAGGAGGTGACCGCCTCCCGGATGGGCGCGGTGGACGGGGTCCTGCGCGACGTGTTCGGCTTCGCCACGTTCCGGCCGGGCCAGCGGGAGATCATCGAGGCGACCGTCGCCGGCCGGGACTGCGTCGGGATCATGCCGACCGGCGCCGGCAAGTCGCTCACCTACCAGCTCACGGCGCGGGTCCTGGGTGCCACCACCTTGGTGGTGTCCCCTCTCATCGCCCTGATGAAGGACCAGGTGGACGCCCTGCACGAGGTCGGGATGCGCGCCACGTTCCTCAACTCGACGCTCGATCCTGCAGAACGCCGCGATCGGATCGAACGGATGCGGCAGGGTGGCTACGAGCTGGTCTACGCCGCCCCCGAGGGGTTGGACGCCTCGGTCGGGGCGGCCCTCGACGGCGTCGACCTCCGCCTGATCGCCGTGGACGAAGCGCACTGCATCAGCCAGTGGGGCCATGACTTCCGCCCCTCGTACCGGAACCTGCGCGGCCTCAAGACCCGGTTCGGCGTCCCGGTGCTGGCCCTCACCGCCACCGCAACCGAGGAGGTGACCCGCGACATCGAGACGCAGCTGGCGATGACCGACACCGTCCGCTTCCGGGGTTCGTTCTTCCGCCCCAACCTGCGGATCCACGTGTTCAAGAAGGGGGAACACGACGGGCGCCGGGTTCGGGTCCGGGAGTCGATCGGGCGCCTCTGCCTGGGAAGACGCGGCGAGAGCGGCATCGTCTACACCCTGGCGCGGGCCTCGGCCGAATCCACCGCGGCCTACCTGCGCGGTCTCGGGATCCGGGCCGCGGCCTACCACGCCGGCCTCGAACCCGAGGAGCGCACCGCGGTGCAGAACGCCTTCATCCGCGAGGACGTCGACGTGATCTGCGCCACCGTGGCGTTCGGGATGGGGATCGACAAGTCGAACGTCCGCTACGTCATCCACCGCGACATGCCGCGGTCGGTGGAGGGCTACTACCAGGAGATCGGCCGGGCCGGCCGGGACGGGGTGGAGAGCGACTGCGTGCTGTTCTACTCGTGGGCGGACGTGATGAGCATCGACCGGATGACCTCCGGCGAGGACACCGAGGCGTGGCACCGCCGCCAGGCCCGCACCATGTACCAATGGGCGGAGCAGACCGCCTGCCGGCACCGCACCGTGGTCGCCCACTTCGGGGAGGAGATCGGTGATTGTGGCGTCTCGTGCCACGTCTGCACCGGAATCGATCTGCTCTCGGCCCCGCCCCGCCCTCCGACGGCGTCGCGGCAGGCGCCTGGAGGGACCGAACCGGGCGGCGACGCCGATGCCCGACACACGCCGCTCTTCGCCTCGCTGCGGGCGCTCCGCCGCCAGCTCGCCGACGAACGGGGCGTGCCGCCCTACGTGGTGTTCACCGACGCCACCTTGGTGGCGATGGTCGAGGGGCGCCCGGTAACGGAGGCGGACCTGCTCACCGTGCCCGGGGTGGGACCGGTCAAGCTGGAGCGGTACGGGGAGGCGTTCTTGGAGGCGCTGCGAGCCGGCGACTGACGGACCGGGAGGTGGCGGTCGTTCCCGGTACGGACTCGTGGGCCGTAGGCTGCGGGCGCTGGACTCGAAGGAGGAACCTCTGGTGGCCACCCAGCCGAGCGTGATGCCGGCGCTCGTCACACCGTTCGATGCCGAGGGACACCTCGACCTCGACGCCCATCGCCACAACCTCGAGGTGCTCATCGGTCGCGGCGTCACCGGCTTCCTCGTCGCCGGATCCACCGGGGAGGGTCCCTACCTGGAACCCGGGGAACGCGGCGCACTGCTCGCCGCCGCCCGCGCCGACCACGACGATCGCCTCTACCTCAGCTGCGGGATCGCCGCCGAGTCACTCCGTCAAGGCATCGGCCAGGTCACCGAAGCCGCCACCGCGGGAGCCGACAGCGCGGTGGTGCTCACCCCGACGACGCTGGCGCGCGGCAACCACGCCGCGGTCCAGGACTACTTCCTCGAGATGGCGGAGGCCTCGCCGATCCCGCTCCTGCTCTACTCGGTGCCGGCCGTGACCGGCTACGAACTCCCCATCGACCAGATCGTGGCCCTCAGCACCCACCCCAACATCATCGGCATGAAGGACTCGGGGGGACGCCCGGTCCGGATCCAGGAGGTCCACCGCCGCATCGAGGACGACTTCGTCATCTACGCCGGCGCCAGCTCGATGCTGGCCCAGAGCATGGCCGCCGGAGGCGCCGGGGCCATCACCGCCTCCGCCAACTACGCCCCCGAGTACGTGCGGGCCATCGTCGCCGCGTCGCAGCAGTCCCAAGCCGCCGCCGACCGACTCCAGCCTCAGCTCACCGTCCTGGTGCGCGAGGTCGAATCCCACGGCATCCCCGGCACCAAGGTCGCCGCGGCCGAAGCCGGCCTGCGACCCGGTTTCCCCCGGGCCCCGCTCCGCCCCCTCGGCGGTGAGGAACGCACCCGGGTCGTCGCCGCGTTGCGCCTCGCCGACCTCTCCATCGAGGAGCAACCGGCGGTCTGAACCCGCCCCGCAACGAGCCACTCGATCGGCCGAAATCCCTTGCGCGGTGGGCGGTTCTCTCCCTCGCGTCGCTCGAATCGCCAGCCGGGCCCGAATCCGTTAGCGTGCCCCCACCATGAGAATTGGCATACCCAAAGAGCGTCGAAGCGGTGAACGCCGCGTCGCCGCCGTACCCCAGTCTGTCGAGACCATGGTGGGTTGGGAATGGGAAGTCGTCGTCGAGACCGGTGCCGGTGTCGAGGCGGGTTTCCCGGACGAGGCGTACACCGGAGCCGGCGCCTCGATCGTTCCCGATACCACCACCGCCCACGGAGCGGACGTCGTCCTTCGGGTCGGTCCTCCGCTCCCCGACGAGGTACCGCTGCTCCGTGACGGAGCGGTCCTCGTCTCGTTCCTCGATCCCTTCGTCGACGCGGATCTGGTGCGAGCCCTCGCCAACGGCGGGGTGACCTCCATCGCGATGGAGGCCATCCCCCGCACGACGCTCGCCCAGAGCATGGACGCCCTCTCCTCCCAGGCCAACGTCGCCGGCTACGCCGCGGTGCTCCTGGCGGCGGAGGAATCGCCCAAGCTCCTCCCGATGATGGTGACCGCCGCCGGGACCATCCCGCCGTCCAAGGCCCTCATCCTGGGCGTGGGCGTCGCCGGACTGCAGGCCATCGCCACCGCACGCCGTCTCGGCGCGGTGGTCCACGCCTACGACATCCGCCCCGAGACCCGGGAGCAGGTCGAGAGCCTCGGCGCCAAGTTCGTCGCCGCTCCGACCCAGGAAGGCGACGACTCGGGCTATGCCAAGGAAGTCGGCGAGGACACCCAAGCCGAACAGCACGCGGCACTCGCCCCCTTCGTGGCCGAGTCCGATCTGCTCATCACGACCGCCCAGATCCCGGGCCGGACGGCACCGCTGCTGGTGACGTCCGAGATGGTCGCCTCGATGAAACCCGGTTCGGTCATCGTCGACATGGCCGCCGAGACCGGCGGCAACGTCGAACCGTCGGTTGCCGACGAGGTCGTCGACGTCGGCGGGGTCCACGTCTACGGGCCGACCAATCTGGCAAGCGCGGTCCCCACCGACGCCAGCCGGATGTACGCCCGCAATCTCATCACGTTGCTGGAGCGGGGGCGCGACGGCGCCGGTCTCACCATCGACACGGACGACGAGATCTTCGGCGAGTGCACCATCACCCATCGTGGCGAGGTGGTCCACACCCGGAGCCGCCAGCTGCTCAAGCTCGAAGGAGGTGGGACGTGAGCCCGGCCTTCGTCACCGGGATCGTGGTGTTCGTCCTGGCAGGGTTCGTCGGATTCGAGGTCATCTCCAAGGTGCCGCCGACGTTGCACACCCCGCTCATGTCGGGCGCCAACGCCATCTCCGGAATCACCATCGTCGGAGCCCTCACCGCCGCCGGGTTCAGTGAAGGTGCCGCTGCGACCTCCCTGGCGTTCTTCGCCGTGGTCACGGCGACCATCAACGTGGTAGGCGGCTTCCTGGTCACCGACCGGATGCTCGAGATGTTCAAGAAGAAGCCGGAGCGGCGCAATGTCTGAGATCACACTCCTCTACCTGCTCGCCGCGGTTCTCTTCATCGTCGGCCTCAAGCAGCTCTCGACGCCGCGTACCGCGCGGCGCGGGAACGCCATCGCCGGCGCCGGCATGTTGCTGGCCATGGTGGTCACCCTGGTCGACCAGGACGTCACCGGGTGGGGCACGATCATCGCCGGCCTCGTCGTCGGCACCGCCATTGGCGCGGTGCTCGCCCTCCGGGTCCAGATGACGGCAATGCCACAGCTGGTGGCGGCCTTCAACGGTTTCGGCGGGGCGGCCTCGACCCTGGTCGGGCTCTACGAGATCATCAACACCGATGGTGTCTTCACCATCGAGACGGGTGTCGTCGTGGCGTTGACACTGCTGGTGGGAACGGTGACGTTCTCCGGCAGCTTCGTGGCCTACGCCAAGCTGCAGGGACTCATCGGCGGGAGCCCGATCTCCTTCCCGGGCGCCCAGACGCTCAACGCGCTGCTCGCCGCCGGGATCGTCGGCCTCGGTATCTGGGGCGTCGCCGCCGACGCGGTGCCGGCCTACTGGCTGGTGGTGGCCGCGGCCTTTGCCCTCGGCATCCTGGGTGTCACCCCGATCGGTGGCGCCGACATGCCGGTGGTGATCTCGCTGCTCAACTCGCTGTCGGGTGTCGCCGCCGCCATGGCGGGATTCGTCATCCAGAACAGCGCCCTCATCATCGGCGGGGCCCTGGTTGGCGCCGCCGGGCTCATCCTCACCATGCAGATGAGCGAGGCGATGAACCGGTCGCTCGCCAACGTGCTCTTCTCCGGTTTTGGCACGGAAGGGGCCGGGCCGGTCAGCACCGGCGACAAGCCGGTGAAGGCCGCCACGCCCGATGACGTGGCGATCGCCCTCGCCTACGCCGAGCACGTGATGGTGGTTCCCGGCTACGGCATGGCCGTCGCCCAGGCACAGCATGCGGTGCGGGACCTGTCGCTCGCCCTCGAGGCGCGCGGGGTCGACGTCACCTACGCCATTCACCCGGTGGCGGGGCGCATGCCGGGGCACATGAACGTGCTGCTGGCCGAGGCCGACGTGCCGTACGACCAGTTGCTCGATCTCGACCAGTCGAACCCGCGGATGGCGCAAACCGACGTGGCGCTCGTGATCGGCGCCAACGACGTGGTCAACCCGTCGGCCCGCGACGACCCGTCGAGCCCCATCTACGGGATGCCGATCCTCGAGGTCGACAAGGCGCGGACCGTGATCGTGGTGAAGCGGAGCTTGTCGCCCGGGTTCGCCGGGATCGACAACCCGCTCTTCTACCTCGACAACACCATGATGTTCTTCGCCGACGGCAAGGCGGCGATGGAACAGGCACTGAAGGCGCTGGCAAACGTATAGGGTGACCGGCATGACCGGTCCCCATTTCGCCGGGACCTCGGCGAAGGCCACGAGCTGATCGTGGAGTTCGCCGAGGTCCTGCGCCGCCGCCGCATGGTGCGCAACTACACCGACCAGCCGGTGGATCCCGCCGCCCTCGACCGAATCCTCGACGCGGCGCGCCGCGCCCCGTCCGCCGGCAACAGCCAGGGCCAGGGATTCGTGGTGGTGACCGATCCGGAGCGGCGCGCCGCCGTCGCCCGCACCGCCGGTGAGGACGAATATGTCGCCGCCGGCTTCGACCCCTGGGTGTCACGGGCACCGGTCCACGTGGTGGTGTGTGTCTCGGAGGCCCGCTACCACGCCCGCTACCAGGAACCGGACAAGCTCGACGCCGACGGGAACGAGATCGAGTGGCCGGTCCCCTACTGGTGGGTGGACGCCGGCGCCGCGGTGATGCTGGTGCTGCTGGCTGCGATCGACGAGGGGCTCGCCGCCGGCTTCCTCGGCGCCCATGCCGTGCCCGAGCTGAAGGGGCTGCTCGCCCTCCCCGACGACATGGCTCCGGTGGGCATCGTCACCATCGGCCACGGCGCGCCCGATCGCCGATCCGGATCCCTGCGAAGAGGCCGCCGGCCTCTCGCCCAGGTGGTGCATCGCGAGCAGTGGCACGCCGCCCCTGATGTAAAGTAAACTTGACACCGTCCCTCTGAGGAACCCGTGCTCGAACTGGTGCATCTCCACAAACGCTACGGCGACGTCGCCGCCCTCGACGGCTGCACCTTCCAGGTGCGGCGCGGCGAACTGCTCGGCTTCCTGGGCCCGAACGGGGCCGGCAAGACGACCGCGATGCGCAGCATCTTCGGCCTGGTCCGACCCGACGCCGGCACGGTCCACTGGGACGGCACCGCCATCACCCCCGCCGTCCGGCTCCGCTTCGGGTACATGCCCGAGCAGCGCGGCCTCTACCCGCGGATGCGGATCCTCGACCAGCTCGTCTACTTCGGGCGCCTCCACGGCATGGCGAAACCCGACGCCGAGCACCGGGCCCTGGAGTGGCTGGAACGCCTCGGCGTGGCGGAGCGTCGCGACGGGCGGCTCGAAGAACTCTCCCACGGCAACCAGCAGCGCATCCAGCTCGCGGCCGCCCTCCTCCACCAACCCGACTTGCTGGTGCTCGACGAGCCGTTCGCCGGACTCGACCCGCTCGGGGTCCAGGCGATGAGCACCATCCTCGCCGAGCGGGCATCCGCCGGCGTCGCCGTCGTCTTCTCCAGCCACCAGCTCGACCTCGTCGAAGACCTCTGCGAGGACGTGGTCGTCATCAACGAGGGACGGATCGTGCTCGACGGACCGGTTCGCGAGCTGCGGGCGCGGTCTCCCTACCGCTACCTCGCCATCGAGGTCGCCGGCTCGGCCGGTGAGTGGGTGACCCGGATCCCCGACGCCGAAGTGGTGTCGAGCGGCGACGGGCGCGCCCTCCTCCGTCTCGATGGCAGCGCCGACCTCGGCGCCATCGTGGCGCTGGCCCAAGAGGCCGGCACGGTACGCCAGTTCAGCTTCGAGCCCCCCAACCTGTCGGAGGTCTTCCGGGAGGCGGTGCAGCGATGAGATCCACCACCTCGCTGCTGTTGGTGGCGGTCCGCGACTTCAAGGAACGGGTCACGAGCCGGGCCTTCCAGCTCTCCACCGGCCTCACCCTGCTGCTTGTGATCGGCATCATCGTCGCCCCCACCTTCCTCGACGGCGTCGGCGCCACCCACTGGTCGATCGGCATCGTCGACCAGGTCGATCCCGGGCTGGCGACCCAGGTGGAAGCGGCCGCCCCGATCGGGGACCTCACCGTCGACACCACCAGCTACGACGACACCGCCACCGCCAAGGAAGCGCTGGCGAGCGGCGACGTCGACATCGTCGCCGCTCCCGACGGGGTGTTCGTCGATCCCAACACCGATCCCACCCTCACCGCCCTCGTCCAGGCCTCGCTCACCAGCCAGTCCGCCCTCGCCCGGGCCGCCGGCTACGGGCTGAGCGCCGCCGACCTCACCGACCTGCTCCACGTCACCCCCGTCACCACGGTCGGCGCCACCGACACCACCGACGCCTCGAACCGCGGTTTCGCCTTCGCCGCCACCGTGTTCCTGTTCATCTCGATCGTCACCTACGGCCAGTGGATCCTCATCGGTGTCATCGAGGAGAAGACCAATCGGGTTGTCGAGGTCGTGCTCGGGGCGGTGCGCCCCCACACCCTGCTCGCAGGCAAGATCCTCGGCATCGGCGCCCTCGGCCTGGCGCAGCTGATCGTGGTGGGAGGGATCGCCCTCGCCGGGCTCCGGCTCCAGAACGCCTTCGAGGTCCCGACCGCCACCCCCGCCATCATGGTGGCGGTGGTGGTGTGGTTCGTGCTCGGGTTCGCCTTCTACGCCACCGCCTACGCCGCCGCCGGCTCACTCGTCTCCCGCCAGGAGGAAGCACAGAATGCCGCCTTCCCCCTCACCATCCTGCTGATGATCGGCTACTTCGTGGCCTCCTTCTCCCTCGGTGGGGAGACCCCCGTCCTCCGCATCGCCTCGCTGCTCCCTCCCTTCGCCCCCATGACCATGCCGCTACGGATGGCCACCGGCGAGGCGGCGATGTGGGAGATCGGGACCTCCCTGATCCTGATGGTCGCCGCCGTCTACCTGCTGGTGCGGCTCGCCGGCAAGATCTACAGCGGCGGTCTGCTTCGCACCGGCGCCAAGGTCAAACTTCGCGACGCCTGGCGCGGCGCCGAAGTGTGACGGCCGGTCCGGTCCCGGTGAGCGCTCGCTAGGATTCCCGGCACCCCTGCCGCCGAACCCTTGGCGATACACATGAAGTTCACCGTCACGCGCCGCCCGCCCTACGCACCCCCGGTCGAGTTCGTGGAGCGCAAGGGCGTCGGCCACCCCGATACCATCTGCGACCATCTCGCCGAGGAATTGGCCCGGGAACTGGCCCGTGAGTACCTGACCCACACCGGGCGGGTGCAGCACTTCAACGTCGACAAGGCCGTGCTCGCCGCCGGGTCGGTCCAGGTCGAATTCGGAGGCGGCCGCCACCTCACCCCGTCCCGGCTGGTCCTGGTCGGCAAAGCCGACTCCACCCAGACCTGGGCCCCTGATCCCGAGGCCCTCGCCGTCGCCTACAAGGAGAAGCTGCTGGCGCTGTTGCCCGACGCCACCCCGGAGGCCTTCACGGTCGAGATCTGGCTCAACCAGTCGTCGGCCGCTCTCGCCGCGGTGGTGGCGTCCCGTTTCGACGACGCCCCGCTCGCCAACGACACCTCGTTCGCCGCCGTGTCCCAGCCCCGCTCCCCCCTCGAAGAGGCGGTGCACCAGGTCGAGCACCATCTCAACGACGCCGCCTTCCGCGCCGCGGTGCCGGTGGGGCGCGACATCAAGGTGATGGGGGCCAGGGTCGAGGGCGACCTCCATCTCACGGTGGCGGTACCGGTGCTGGCCCGCGCCGTGCACAGCCGGGCCGAGTATGACGCGGCCCTGGCCGCGGTGCACGACGCCGTGGCCGCCATCGCCGCCCCCCTGCTGGGACCCTCGGTCGAGGTGATGATCAACCGCGGCGACGGCGCCAACACCCCCTACCTCACCCTCACCGGGACCTCGGCGGAGGCCGGCGACGACGGCCAGGTCGGGCGGGGCAACCGCTTCGGAGGACTCATCACCCCCTACCGCCCGATGAGCCTGGAAGCCACCGCCGGCAAGAACCCGGCCGCCCACGTGGGAAAGACGTACCACGCGGTCGGGGCCGACATCGCTCGCCGTCTCCGGGACGAACTCGGTGTCCCCGAGACCACCATCCGCCTCCTCAGCGCCATCGGGCGCCCCGTCACCGACCCGGAGGCGGTCCACGTAGAACTCGTCGGTGACGCCGACGAGGCCGCCGTCGCCGGCATCGTCAAGGAGTGCTTCGCCGACTGGCGCGGGGTTCGCGACCGGCTCATCGCCGGCGCCTACGAGCTGTACTGACCGGCCCGATTCCGGCCCCGAAATCCTGGCCCGGACCCGATCTCGCCTCGGCATTTACCCTGATCGCGGGCCTGCGGAACCGGCCCCGCGGGATTGTTGGATCGCCCGGTACGGTCTACGATCCCCGCACACCGAGGTGCGGTCGGGTCGGTTCGCCAGCTCTCCGGCCGGCCTCCCGAGACGAGGGCGACGTGATGACGGGTCGAGGGCAGCAGCGGCGGGAGGGGCTCTACGATCCCGCGCTCGACCACGACTCGTGCGGCATCGGTTTCGTCGCCGACATCAAGGGACGCAAGAGCCGGCGCATCATCGACCAGGGCCTCACCGTCCTCACCAACCTCACCCACCGCGGCGCGGTGGGCGCCGATCCCCTCGCCGGCGACGGCGCCGGGATGCTGATCCAGATCCCGGACGGCTTCTTCCGCTCCCCCGCCGCCGGGCTCGGCTTCGCACTCCCTCCTCCGGGCCACTACGGCGTCGGCGTGGCGTTCCTCCCCCGCGACGAGGCCGACCGGGTCGCCTGCGAGAACGCCGTCACCGAGATCATTCTGCGCGAGGGACTGGTGCCGCTCGGCTGGCGGGACGTGCCGGTCGACCCCTCCTGCCTCGGCGAGAGTGTCAAGCCGATCGAGCCGGTCATCCGCCAAGTCTTCGTCGGGTGGGGCGACGAGACCACCAACGTCGACGGGTTCGAACGCAAGCTCTTCGTCGTCCGCAAACAGGCGCACTCACAGATCCGGGAACGGATGCCCCACATCATGGAGGCCGGTGACTACTACATGCCGTCGCTGTCGGCCCGCACCATCACCTACAAGGGAATGATGCTGGCGAAGAACCTGGCGGTCTACTACCGGGATCTCGCCGACCCTGCCGTCGAGTCCGCCCTGGCCCTGATCCACCAACGGTTCTCCACCAACACCTTCCCCAGCTGGCGCCTCGCCCAGCCGTTCCGCTACCTGTGCCACAACGGGGAGATCAACACCCTGCGCGGCAACATCAACTGGATGCAGGCGCGGCGCCAAACGATGTCGTCCGACGTGCTCGGCGACGACCTCGCCAAGCTGTGGCCCCTCATCGGCGACGGCGCCTCCGACTCCGCCACCTTCGACAACGCCCTCGAGCTGCTGCTCGCCGGCGGCTACTCGCTGGCCCACGCCATGATGTTGATGATCCCCGAGGCGTGGACCGACAACACGCTGATGGACGCCGATCGCCAGGCGTTCTACGAGTACCACGCCGCGGTGATGGAACCGTGGGACGGCCCGGCCGCCGTCGCCTTCACCGACGGGCGGCAGATCGGCGCCACCCTCGACCGCAACGGCCTCCGCCCCGCCCGCTACTTCATCACCGACGACGACCTGGTGGTGATGGCGTCCGAGATGGGCGTGCTCGACATCCCCGAAGAAGGCATCGTCAAGAAGTGGCGCCTCCAGCCGGGGAAGATGCTACTCATCGACCTCGGGCAGGGGCGCATCATCGGCGACGACGAGCTGAAGGCGGACCTCGCCCGGGCCAAGCCCTACCGCAAGTGGCTCGACCAGACCCAGATCCGGCTCCGCGAGCTTCCGCAGGAAGTGGCGTCGATGCGCCCCGACGGCAGGACGCTGCGGGAGGCGCAGCAGACATTCGGATACACCCGGGAGGACGTCGAGTTCTTCCTCAAGCCGATGGTGATCGACGGCAAGGATCCGGTGGGGTCGATGGGCCGTGACATCCCGCCCGCGGTGCTCTCCGACCGTCCCAAGATGCTCTACGACTACTTCAAGCAGAACTTCGCCCAGGTGACCAACCCTCCCATCGACCCGATCCGGGAGGAGATGGTGATGTCGCTCGTCTCCCTCATCGGCCCCAAGCCGAACCTGCTCGACCTCAACACCGGAGGCTCCCACCGCCGCCTCGAGGTGGAACAGCCGATCCTCACCAACGTCGACCTGGAACGGATCCGCCGTATCGAGAACCACGTCGACAACGCCTTCCGCACCATCCGGCTCAGCACCTGCTACCCGGTGAGTGAGGGAGCGGCCGGCATGGAGCCCGCCCTGGCCCGGCTGTGCGAGAAGGCATGCCGCGGGGTCGACGACGGGTTCAACATCCTCATCCTCTCCGACCGCTGCACCGACGTCGACCAGGTGGCGATCCCGGCGCTGCTCGCCACCTCGGCGGTCCATCACCACCTCATCCGGGAGGGTCACCGCACCAACGTCGGCCTGGTGGTGGAGACGGCCGAAGCCCGCCAGGTCCACGACTTCTGCCTGCTCGCCGGCTACGGGGCCGAGGCCATCAACCCCTACCTGGCGTTCGACACCATCTCGGCGCTGCTCGACGAACTCCCCGACGGGATCACGATGGAGGAGGCACAGCGCCGCTACGTCAAGGCCCTCGACAAGGGCATCCTCAAGGTGATGTCGAAGATGGGCATCTCGACCTTCCAGTCCTACTGCGGGGCCCAGATCTTCGACGCCGTCGGGCTGACGAGCGACTTCGTCGACCGCTACTTCACCGGCACCCACACCGCGGTCGAGGGGGTGGGGCTCCCCGAGATCGCGGAGGAGACCGTGCGCCGCCACCGCAAGGCCTTCGGGTTCACCCCGCTGTGGCACGAAGGACTCGACATCGGAGGCGAGCTCGCCTTCCGCCTCCGCGGCGAGGAGCACGTGTGGACTCCCGAGACGATCACCACCATGCAACACGCGGTGCGGGAGGGGAACTTCGAGAAGTTCCAGACGTACACCCGCACCGTGAACGACCAGACCCGCAAGCTGAAGAACTTGCGCGGCCTGTTCGACCTGAAATTCCTCGACGAGCCGATCCCCCTCGACGAGGTGGAACCGGCCACCGAGATCGTGAAGCGGTTCGCCACCGGAGCCATGTCGTTCGGCTCCATCTCGTGGGAGGCCCACACCAACCTCGCCATCGCCATGAACCGCCTCGGCGCCAAGTCCAACACCGGGGAAGGCGGCGAGGAGCGGAGCCGCTACACCCCGATGGAGAACGGCGACTCCGCCCGCTCCGCCGTCAAGCAGGTCGCCTCCGGGCGCTTCGGTGTCACCACCGAGTACCTGGTCAACGCGGCCGACATCCAGATCAAGATGGCGCAGGGCGCCAAGCCCGGCGAGGGAGGGCAGCTCCCCGGCCACAAGGTGAACGAATGGATCGCCGAGGTGCGGCACTCGACCCCCGGGGTCGGCCTCATCTCGCCGCCGCCGCACCACGACATCTACTCGATCGAGGACCTCAAGCAGCTCATCCACGACCTCAAGAGCGTGAACCCGGCGGCCCGCATCAGCGTCAAGCTGGTCTCCGAGGTCGGGGTCGGCACCATCGCCGCCGGCGTGGCGAAGGCCTACGCCGACCACGTCCTCATCTCCGGCAACGAGGGAGGCACCGGCGCCAGCCCCCTCACCTCGATCATGCAGGCGGGGTCGCATTGGGAGATCGGACTGGCGGAGACCCACCAGACCCTGGTGGCGAACCGGCTGCGGGGCCGGATCGCGGTCCAGACCGACGGCGGCATCCGCACCGGCCGCGACGTGGTGGTGGCGGCGATGCTGGGCGCCGACGAGGTCGGCTTCGGGACCGCCGCCCTCATCTCGGAGGGCTGCATCATGATGCGCAAGTGCCACCTCAACACCTGCCCGGTGGGGGTGGCGACCCAGGATCCCGAACTGCGCAAGCTGTTCCCCGGCCGGCCCGAGCACGTCGTCAACTTCTTCATGTTCATCGCCGAGGAGACCCGCCAACTCATGGCCCGCCTCGGGTTCCGCACCTTCGCCGAGATGATCGGGCGCAGCGACCTCCTCGACCAGCAGAGCGCCATCGCCCACTGGAAGGCGAAGGGGCTCGACTTCTCCCGGATCCTGCACCGCCCCGAGGCCGGCCCCGGCGTGGCGACCCACAACTGCGAGTCCCAGGACCACGGCCTCGAAACGGCCCTCGACAACCGCATCATCGAAGAGGCGGCCCCGGCCCTGGAGCGGCGGGAGCCGGTGATGCTCGAAATGCCGATCTCGAACACCGACCTCACGGTGGGGGCGATGCTCTCGGGTGAGGTGGCACGCCGCTACGGACACGACGGGCTCGACGACGACACCATCTCGATCCGCCTGACCGGCACCGCAGGGCAGAGTTTCGGCGCCTGGCTCGCCCGCGGCATCACCCTGGAGCTGGAGGGGGACGCCAACGACTACGTGGCCAAGGGCCTCTCCGGCGGCCGGGTCATCGTGCAGGCGCCGCCCTACGGCCCGATCGTTCCCCGCGAAAACGTCATCATCGGCAACACGGTCCTCTACGGCGCCATCTCCGGCGAGTGCTACTTCAACGGCGGCGCCGGGGAGCGGTTCGCGGTGCGGAACTCGGGTGCCGTGGCGGTGGTGGAACGGGTCGGCGACCACGGCTGCGAGTACATGACCGGTGGGTGCGTCGTCGTCCTCGGCGAGACGGGGCGCAACTTCGCCGCCGGTATGAGCGGCGGCATCGCCTACGTCATCGACGACGAAGGCCTCTTCGCGGAGCGCTGCAACCAGGCGATGGTCGACCTGGAACCGATCGTCCCCGGCGAGGTTCCCCCCGGCGTGGGCGAGCACCCCAGCTTGGAGGAGCTGCTGGCGGATCCCCTCCACCACGACGCCTGGCGGCTCCGCATCCTCATCGAGCGACAGGCCCGCCTCGCCGACAGCTCGCGGGCGCGCGAGATCCTCGCCGACTTCGACCACTACCTGGGCCGGTTCGTCAAGGTGGTGCCGCAAGAGTTCCGCCGGGCGCTCGAGGAGCAGCGGCGCACCAAGGTGGGGGTGGCGTGATGGGCGACCCGAACGCGTTCCGCACCTTGCCTCGCCGGGACCGCACCTACCTCCCGATCGAGGTGCGGGTGGGGAGCTACCACGAGTTCACCTTGCCCCTGGAAGACGACGAACTCGCCCGCCAGGGCCTGCGATGCATGGACTGCGGCGTCCCCTACTGCCACTTCGGGTGCCCGGTCGACAACATCATCCCCGACTGGAACGACCTCGTCTCCCGCGACCAATGGCGCCACGCCATCGAGGTGCTGCACTCCACCAACAACTTCCCCGAGTTCACCGGCCGGGTCTGTCCCGCCCCATGCGAGGAGGCGTGCACCCTCAACTTGCAGGACGCCCCGGTCACGATCAAGACCATCGAGTACAGCATCATCGAGCGGGCCTGGGCGAACCGCTGGATCGAGCCTCACATCCCGGCCCGCCGCACCGGCAGGCGGGTCGCCATCGTCGGTTCCGGCCCGGCGGGTCTCGCCTGCGCCCAGCAGCTGGCGCGGGCCGGGCATCAGGCCGTCGTCTACGAGAAGAACCCCAAGATCGGCGGCCTGCTCCGCTACGGCATCCCCGACTTCAAGCTGGAGAAGAGCGTCATCGATCGTCGCCTCTCCCAGATGCAATCCGAAGGCGTCGAGTTCCGCGTCAACAGCCATGTCGGGGTGACCGTCCCCACCGCCGAGCTCGCCGACGACTACGACGCGGTGGTCCTCGCCGGCGGCTGCGAGCAACCTCGCGATCTCACCGTTCCCGGAAGGGAACTCGACGGGGTGCACTTCGCCATGGAGTTCCTCGTCCAGCAGAACCGCCGGAACGGGGGTGAGGTCGACCGGTCGCAGCACCCGATCCTCGCCGAGGGCAAGCACGTCGTGGTCATCGGGGGCGGCGACACCGGTTCAGACTGCGTCGGCACCGCCAACCGCCAAGGGGCGGCGTCGGTCACCCAACTCGAGATCCTCCCCCGGCCCCCCGAGCAGGCCGACAAGATGCTGGTGTGGCCCAACTGGCCGACGCGGCTCCGCACCTCGTCGTCCCACGAGGAGGGGTGCGAGCGGCACTGGTCGGTGGCCACCACCTCGATCACCGGCCGTGACGGCCGCGCCACCACCCTGCACGGGACCGAGGTCGCCTGGGAGCGCAGCAACGGGAGCTGGCAGATGCACGAGGTCGCCGGGTCCGAGTTCGAGGTGCCCGCCGACCTGGTGCTCCTGGCGATGGGGTTCACCAACCCGGTGCGGGAGGGCCTCCTCTCCGACCTGGGTGTCGCCCTCGACGAGCGCGGCAACGTGGCGGCAGGAACCGACGACTACCACACCAGCCTGCCGAAGGTGTTCGTGGCAGGCGATATGCGGCGAGGCCAGTCCCTCGTGGTGTGGGCGATCCGGGAGGGCCGGCAATGTGCCCGCTCGGTCGACGAGTACCTCATGGGCCGCTCCGACCTCCCCGCCTGACGCGGCGGGGGGAACTCACCACCAATCGATGCGCGGGGTCCGGCGCCGCGGCCCGTGGCGGGGCGCCTTCATGCCGGACCGCTTCACCAGCAGCACCACCCGCCGCCGCTGCGGCCGGAAGGGAGCGAGCAACTCCAGCATGCGGGCGTCGTCGCCGCGTGCCTCACCGGCCAGCACCCAGGCCACCAGGTCGGGAAGGTGGAAGTCCCCCACCGGGACCGCGTCCCGATCTCCCCGGGCGATGCCCATGACGTGACCGGACGTCCACCCCCCGATCCCCGGCAACGCCCGCAGGCGTTCCCACCCGGCGGCGACGTCCAACTCCATGATCTCCTCGAGCCGCCGTGCCCTCCGCGCCGCCTCGATGAGGGTCGCGGCCCGTTTCCGCTCGATCCCGATGGGATGGAGGTCGGCGTAGTCGAGGCCGGCGAGCACCTCGGGAGCGGGGAGGAGCCGTCGCCCGAAGGGACCGGGGGCGTCCTCCCCGAAACGGGCCACCAGGAGGCGGGCGCTGCGGCGCGCCCCCTCGATGGTGACACGCTGCCCGACGACGGCCGGGATCAGCGCCTCATAGACGAGCCCGGTGCGTCCGAGACGGAGGCCGGGGAGGCGTCGGTGGAGTTCGGCCACGGTCCCTGAGGGCGGCCGGAAGTCGCCGATGCCGTCGTCGACGCCGAGGTGGGCGGGGACGTGGTCGAGCGCCCAGGTGGCACCCGGCCCATGCGCCTCCGCCGACGCGGTCGTCCCGGTCACGGTGAGGTGCACCGTCGCCGCGCCGTCGGGAGTGCGCATCGCCCACACCGCTTCATTCCCCCGCACCGTCGCCTGGGGCCACACCGAGAGGCCGAGGGCGCCGAGCGTGGCCCCCAGGTCGAGGGGTCCGGTGAGGCGGAGGGTGCGGATCGGCATGGTCGGGATGAACCTACGCCGCGATCGCGGTGTCCGCCGACTGCATGCCGTAGGATGCAGCCGCCGACGACGGGGGGCTTCATCAGCACCGACCGGCCCGACGAACCACTCAGCAGCGAGGAGATGCTCCGGCGCGCCCGCCGCGAGCTCGAATCCGACCCCGCCGCGGCGTCCCAGGAGCCTGAGGAGGGCGTCCAACCCGAGGAACGGCCCCAGCCGGAGGAACGACTGCCTGCCGCCGAACCTCCCGGGGACGGCGGGCAGGCCATGCCGCCCGGCGACACCACCACCGACCAGGCCTCGTGGCAGGAACCCTCTCCCCCCGTCTTCGGCGGTCCCGACGAGCCTCCCCGCCAGCCGCTCCCTCCCCTCGAGCCTCCCCCGGTCGACCAGCCGACGAGAACGGGGCTGCTCGCCACCCTGTGGCGCTTCCGGGGTCTCGTTGTCGTCATCGGCATCGCCGTGTTCGTCGCCATCGCCGTCTTCGACACCTCCAAGTCGGTGGACCGCCTCGAACCCGGTGACTGCTTCGACGAGCCGTCGGCCCTCGTCTTCAACGAGGTCGAACCCGTCTCCTGCGACGAGGCCCACGACTACGAGGTGTTCGCCATCATCGACATCACCCCCTCGTTCACCAGCGTTGGCCTCGACGTGTACCCGGGGAATCAGGCCATCTACGAGGGGGGCGCCGTCGGGTGCCTCGACCATTTCGAGGACTACGTCGGCGCCGCCTGGGAGGAATCGCAGGTCTGGCTCAACGTCTTCACCCCGACCCAGGAGGGCTGGGAGAACGGGGACCGCACCGGCATCTGCGTCCTCTATCAGGGCTCCGAGCAGTCGGTGGACAAGACCACCGGGTCGCTGCGCGGGAGCGGCCGCTAGGCGGCGGTGGTGGCGACCCCGATCCCGGCGGGAGCCAGGCTCGAGGCGTGGGCGCTCGACCTGCCGCTGCGCCAGCCCTTCGTCACCTCGGCCGGTACCGTCACCAGCCGCCGGGTCGCGGTGCTGGCGATCTCCCTCGACGGTCTGGTGGGATGGGGAGAGGCGGCGCCCTTCCCGGGCCACACCGAACCGTTCGACGAGGCCTGGGCCCACCTCCGAACCGGCGCCGGACTCTTCGACCCGAACCTGCCGTCGACGGCCGCCGCCGCGACCGACCAGGCGCTTTGCGACCTCGCCGCCAGAGCCGCCGGCGTCCCGCTGTGGACTCACCTCGGCGGATCCCCGGCCGGGGTGCCGGCCGGAGCGACCGTCGGGCTGGCAGACGGCCCCGCCCGGCGCCGGGAGGTGGCGGCGCTGCACGCCGCCGGGTACCGGGCGATCAAGCTCAAGATCGGTCCCTCGACCCCGGTCGAGGAGGTCACCACCTTGCGGGAGGCGTTCCCCGACGTGACGTTCGGTGCCGACGCCAACGGGTCGTTTCCGAATGACGCCGACCCCGCGCTGGCACGGTGGGACGGCGCCGGACTCGCCTACCTCGAACAGCCCCTCCCCCCCTCCGACCTGCGCGGCCTCGCCGCGCTGGCCCGCCGCTTCACCACCCCGATCGCCCTCGACGAGTCGGCTGCCGGCCCCGCCGCCGTCCGGGAGGCGCTGACCGCCGTCCCCGGGACCGTCCTCACCTTCAAGGCAGGCAGGCTGGGGACGCGGCGAGGCGCCGCCCTCGCCGGCGAGGTCGCCGCCGCCGGCGGCCACTGCCGGGTGGGGGGCCTGGTGGAGAGCGGGATCGGACGCAGCCACGGCGTCACCCTCGCCACCCTTCCTGCCGCCGACGTGGTCGGGGACCTCGCCGCCTCCGACCGCTACTTCACCGACGATCTCGTCGATCCCCCCTG
The DNA here is from genome assembly GCA_964596225.1 of uncultured Acidimicrobiaceae bacterium. Taxonomy (GTDB): domain Bacteria; phylum Actinomycetota; class Acidimicrobiia; order Spongiisociales; family UBA5794; genus CAYQEC01. Next base: position 12,705 of record CAZQUB010000014.1, on the reverse strand, counting down.
GCGCCTCGACGGCGCCGGCCGTCTCCAGCCTCGCGCCGCGCCCGGCATCGGCGTCGAGGTCGACCGGGCCGCCCTCGACCGGCTCGCCTTCGACCGCATCCGGCGCGCCCTGTGAGACGCCACCTCCCCGGTGGCGGCCACCGGCCCGGCCTGCCGCTAGCGTTGCCGGTCGTGAGACACAGGATCGCGCCCGCCATCATCCTCGCCCTGCTCGGCATCGCCGCCTTGGCGCCCGCCGCCGCGGCGCAGAGCCCCAGCGGCCAGGCGCCCGCCGAGTGCGGCACCTACGACGGGGTGGTGTGCCAGGGATGGTTCACCGACGCCGCCGGTGTGGTGGCCGACGACGCCAGGGTGGAGGACGCCATCGGTGCTCTCGTCGCCGCCTACGGTCACCAGATCGCCTTCGTCATCGTCTCCGCCGTCCCCCACGGCACCCCGCTGTCGTTCGCTCAGGATCTCGGCAATGCCTGGGGGGTGGGTCTCGCCGGCGGACCGGCCGGCATCGTCATCCTGGTCGACCTCTCCGCCCGGCGTACCGAACTGACGACCGGGCCCGGCCTCGACCTCCCCAGTTCCCGCATCACCGGGGCGGGGGACAGTTTCTTCGGGCGGAACGACTTCGAGGGTGGCGCCCTCGCCATCGTCGGCAGCCTCGAGCAGGCGCTGGCCGAGCCCGGCAGCGGCACCTCGTCGGGACCGCCGGTCGCCATCATCCTCGGGCTGCTCGCCGCCGTGGTGCTGGTGGGCGGTGGCGTCGTTCTCGTCTCGGTGCGCCGCCGCAAGCGGGAGCGCATCCGGGCCGCCCGCGCCGAGTTGGTCGACGGGGACGTCGCCCGGCTCGAGCCGGCGGGCCACGAACTTCCCTCCGTCGCCGAGTTCGCCGTCCCCTTCTCCGGGGAGGCGCCCGAGGTCTCCACCACCGCGGCGGTGGCCGCTCTCCGCGCCGTGCACCACGGTGATCGGGTCGACGACGAAGCGGTGCTGCGAGCCCTCTGGTCGCTCGATCTCGTCACCGTCGTCGACCGTGACCGGGTCCGGCGCGAGACCGAGGTCCCGCTGGAGCTGCGCTCCTCGTCGGAGCGTCCCCTCCTGGAAGGGGCGTTGCAGAGCGCCATCCGGGAGACGCTCGACGTCGACGAGGAGGACGACCGTCTCTTCGAGGTGAAACGCCAGGAACTGAACCGAATCATCGACAGCCTCCGCCCCCACCGGGTCGCCGCCGCCCGGTCGCGGCTGGGGCAGGCCATCACCGATCGCCTCACCGCCACGCCGATCGGATACACCGACCTCACCGATGCGGGGGAACGTCTCCTCCGGGCCGCTCCCGCCCTCGATCAGGCTGCTCCCCTCCACGGCGCCGCCGAGGAGCTCAACGCGGTGTACGCCACCGCCCGGCGCAAGACGGACCGGCTCCAGACCCTCTACGCCTCGCTCCCCGACTCGACCACCCGGCCGGCCGTCGCCGCCGCCCTCGCCGACCTCTCCGAAGAACCCACCGCCTCCTTCGAGCGCTACGAGCAGGTGCGCACCGCCCTCCTCAGCAAGGGAGCGCTCCTCACCCGCGACGGCCTCTCCATCCCGGCCATCGCCGCCTTGCTGCTCCTCAACCACGACGAGGACGACCTCGACGACTTCGTGGCCGCCTACCACGCCAACCGCGACCTCGGCCTCGATCCGGGGGAGGCGGTCGAGTGTGCCCTCGCCGGGTTGCGGGAGGCGGGTGAGATCGAACGGGTCCGGACGGAGGCGGTCCGTCTCGGGCTGCCGGTGGCGATCACCACTGCGCTGCTCCGCCGGCGCGACGACGGACCTGCGGTGTACCAGGAGCTGCTCGACGGCCTGGCCGCCGAAGGCGTCACCGGGGACACCCGCCAGACGATCGCCGGGATCCTGGCGGTGTCCCTCGAACCGGCCCAGGCGCTGCGCCGCTGGTTCGAAGCCCGCCAGGCGCTGGCCACCTTGGGGCTGGAGGGAACCTACGCCGACGTGGCCGCCGCCTTCGGCGCCTCCGACCCCCGCGGCCCTCGCGTCTTCGCCCTCGCCTACGCCGCCCAGCGTCAGGCGCTGGCCCGCAGCGAGATCGCCGACGCCGATCGCTTCGCCCCCGAGCTGGCCCACGAGGGCACCAGCGGCCAGACCGACACCTGGTCGGGTCACCCCCTCCCCCGCGGCCTGTCGAACTTCGACCCGTTCACCCTGTTCTTCTACCACTGGGTCATCACCAAGGGCCATCGCGGTAGCTTCGGCTGGGAGCCGATCTATCGCGACCACTCCTGGTCGGCGGACCGCGGCTCCTGGTGGGGCGGCGGCGGCGGCTTCGCCGGAGGCGGCGGCTCTTCGTGGGGCGGCGGTTCCTGGGGAGGCGGCAGCTTCGGCGGCTGGGGTGGCGGGGGCGGCTTCTCCGGCGGTGGCGGCAGCAGCTGGTGATCCCGATGGGGAACCTCGTCACCTCCACCACCAATCCTCGCGTCAAGGCTCTGGTGCGGCTGCGGCGGCGCCGGGACCGTGACGCCGCGAAGCGTTTCCTCGTCGAAGGAAACCGGGAGGTGCGCCGGGTGGTCGCCGCCGGCGTCGCCATCGAAGAACTCGTCGTGTGCCCCGCCCTGCTCGACGAGGAGCGGCGCGCCACCGTCGACGATCTCACCGCGGCCGGGACCGCGGTCGTCATGGTCGCCGAGGCGCCGTTCCGCAAGGTCGCCTACCGGCGCCACCCCGACGGCATGCTCGGGGTGGCACGCCAACCCGAGCTGTCACTGGAGCGACTCTCCCTGCCGCCAAAGGCGCTCGTCATGGTGGTGGCCGGCATCGAGAAGCCGGGCAACCTCGGCGCCATGCTGCGAGCGGCCGACGGTGCCGGGGTGGACGCGGTCGTGGTGGCCGACCCCGCCACGGACCTCTTCAACCCCAACGTGGTGCGTGCCTCACAGGGGGCGCTGCTGGCCCGGCCCATCGCGATCGCCCCCGCCGAGGCGACGGTGACGTGGGCGGCCGGGTGTGCCCTCCGGCTCGTTGCCGGGTTCCCCACCGCCACCGGCGACTACTGGGACGCCGATCTCACCGGCGCGGTGGGGCTGGTGGTGGGGAGTGAACACGCCGGTCTCGAGGAACGGTGGGTGGAGGCGTGCACCCCGGTGCGGATCCCGATGGCGGGCATCGGAGACAGCCTCAACGCCGCCACCGCCACCGCCCTGCTGCTGTACGAGGCGGTCCGGCAACGCCGGAGCGACACCTAGTCGGCGGCGTCGAGGGAGTCGGCCGGTTCGATGGAGTCGTCCCGCTCGCACCACCGGCACACGACGCGATCCACGGTGCGATCGAGGATCTCCTCGTCCTCGTAGCTGACGTCCCCACCGAGGGAGAAGTGGGCGAAGCGGCGCCGGACCACCCGGTCGTAGATGTCGAACCGCGTCTTGTTGCCGCAGTGGCTGCAGCGCAGCGGCCCGTCCATCGTGCTCACGGTTTCTTCAGCTCCCATATGCCGTCGTCCTCCATCACCGCCTGCAGCAGTCCGAGCCGGGTACGGGCGTCGCCTCGAGTCACCGCGTCGGTGGTCCTGATCTGGAGCACCGGACCGTGGCGCACGATGCTCGGCACCTCCCGGACGCCGCGCATCGTAGCGGTGCCGGTCTCGGCCCCCAGCGCGTCGAACCCGATCCCGGTTCCGGCCGTGAGGAGGCGATCGGGGTCGATACCGGCCACGGTGGCGGCGATGCGGAGGGTGGACTCGTTTCCGATATCGTCGCCTTCCTTGTGGACCAGGGCGAGCAGGGCCGCCAGGAAGCGACGGTGACGGTCAGGGTTCTCGATCAGGGCGGCCTCGTAGCAGGCGAGGGCTCGCACCTCCGGGGACATCCGCGCCCGGTTCCCCACCCCACCGACGGCGAAGCCGCGCCAATCGACGTCGAGGACCACCCCTTGCTCCCCGGCGCGCTCCAGGAGGCGGTAGAGGCGCCACACGTCACGGCTGGTGAAGTCGAAGTAGACCCGCCCTGAGAATTCCATGTCTCGCGCAGCGTAGCGAAGACGAATCTGTCACACCCGCTTGGGAAACTGCCGCCACCGCAGCGATCGAGGAGGAGCGGGGTGGGGAGCGCCGCCGGACAACGCAGCTTCGACGATCTCGGCGTCCCCCTGCACCAGGTGCCGTTCTGCGTCCTCGACCTCGAGACCACCGGCGGGTCCCCCGCCGACTGCGAGATCACCGAGGTCGGTGCCCTCTCCTACAAGGGTGGGGAACTCACCGGCACGTTCCACACCCTCGTCAACCCGGGGACGTCGATCCCGCCAACCATCACGGTCCTCACCGGCATCACCGAAGCGATGGTCGTCGAGGCCCCCCGCATCGGTGAGGTGCTCCCCTCGCTGCTCGAGTTCGTCGGCGACGCCGTCATCGTCGGCCACAACGTCCGCTTCGACCTCTCGTTCCTCAACGCCGCCGCCGCCCGCCTCGGGTACGGGCGCCTCCCCAACCGCAGTGTCGACACCCTGGCGCTGGCCCGGCGGCTGGTACGCGACGAGGTCCGACATCTCGACCTCCACACCCTCGCGGCCCATCTCCGTTCCCCTTCCGCCCCGACCCATCGCGCCCTCGACGATGCCCGCGCCACCGCCCACGTGTTGTGGGAGCTGCTGGCGAGGGCCGGCACCATCGGCGTCACCCACCTCGACGACCTGATGCGGCTGCCGACGGCGCGGGGGGCGCCCCACTACGAGAAGATCGCCCTCACCGAGCGGCTCCCCCGGCGCCCCGGCGTCTACCTGTTCCGGGACCGCGACGGTGAGGTCATCTACGTGGGGAAGGCGAAGAATCTGCGGCAGCGGGTCCGCTCCTACTTCTATGGGGACGATCGCCGCTCCGTGACCCAGATGCTGCGGGACCTCTCCGATCTCGACCACCGGGAGTGCGCCACCGAACTCGAGGCGCTCGTCACCGAGCTGCGGCTCATCCACGCCCACCGGCCCCGTTACAACCGCCGCTCCCGGCCTCCCAAGAGCACCCACTGGGTGAAGCTCACCCGGGAACGGTTCCCCCGTCTCTCGGTGGTGCGCACCCTGCGCGGCGACGGTCTCGCCACCCTCGGCCCCTTCCGCTCGCGGCGGGCCGCCGAGCAGGTGATGCACGCCCTGTGGGACGCGGTGCCGATCCGCCGTTGCGTCACCCGCGGCGGCGACCGCAGCTCCGCCTGCGCGTTTGCCCAGCTCGGGGTGGCGCTGTGCCCGTGTGACGGGACGGTGAGCGACGCCGAATACGCCGCGGTGGTGGTGCGGCTGCGACGGGGTCTCGATCACGACCCGGCGCTGCTGCTCGATCCTCTCGCCGACAGGATGCGCCTCCACGTGCAGCGGCAACGGTTCGAGGAGGCGGCGACGCTGCGAGATCGCCACCGCGCCCTGGGACGCAGCCTGGAGAACCGCCGGACCTGGCAGGCCCTGCAGCGGGCCGGGACGCTGTGGGCGGAGGACGCCCGGGGCGCGTCGGCCCTCATCGAGGAAGGGCGCTTGGTGGCGGCGTGGGTGGCGCCGGACCCGCCGCCGCTGCTCCACCTGGCCCTGCCGGACGACACCGCCGGTGACGTTCCACCCTCGATCGCCGCCGCCGAGGAGAGCCGCCTGCTGTGGGCCTGGCTCGATCGTCCCGAGGTACGGGTCATCGAGGCGGCACGGCCGTTCGGGTTGCCGTGGCGCCCGGTGACCCACCTCGCCTCGCTCGCCGGCTGACGACGCCCGCACCACGCGGCGCCTCCCCTCGCGGGGAGGCGGTAGCCTCGCTCCATGCGTTTCACCATCCGGGCCGGCACCGATCCGGCCGCCCGGGCCGACGCCGCCCTGCTCACCGCCCTGGGTCTCCCCGGAGGCGGCATCGTCGCGGTGGGGGCCACCCACGTCCTCGTCACCCCCGGCGACGTCACCGGCCCCAACGCCCTCCACCTCGGGCCGCGCACCATGGAGAACGCCGGGGTCCGTCCCGGCGACACTCCCGACGTCACCCGCGCCGTCCTCTCCGAGGCGCGCCGGGTGGTGCTCTCGTCCTCCGCCGAGACACTCGACGCTCGCCACCTGGCACGCTCTCTCCAGGGAGGCCCGGTCACGCAGGGCGACCGGGTGGCGGTGCTGCCCGCCTACGGGGAGGGGGGATCGGCCGACCCCGTGATCCTCGAGGTGCTCGAGGTGACCCCGGGGCCGGCCGGCACGGTGGGATCGGGCACCGTCGTCTCCGAGCAGGGCGACCTGGCGCCCGCCGTCGTCTCCCAGCCTGCCGGCCATCCCGGCGGGGAGCCTCCCACCACTGCCGAAGCGCTCCTCGCCGGTCTCGACACCGAACTGGAGACGATGACCGGGTGGCTGGCGCTCCTCACCTCTCCCGGCGACCTCCCCCACGCCTGGGGACTCCCCAAGGTGGCCGGGGTGCTGCTGGCGGGCCCCGCCGGCTGCGGCAAGTCGGAGGTGGTGGCGGCCGCGGCCCGGGCCACGGACATCGCGGTCAACGAGGTCTCGCTCGAGCTGGTGTTCAAGCCCGACAAGCTGCTGGAACTCCTGGAGGAGGCGGTCCGGACCGCCACCGCCCCCGTGGTCATCTTCGTCGACCGTCTCGACGCCGTCGTCGGCGACGACTCCCTGTTCCGCACCCAGGTCGCCGCCATCATGCGCTGGTTCCTCGACGCGGTGGCGGGCCGGCCCCGCATCGCCTGCGTGCTCGGCACCTCCTCGGTGGATGCGCTCCCCGCCTCGATCACCACCTCTCCCCTGCTGCCGCGGACCCTGTCGATCCCGCCCCCCGACCTCAACCGGCGGACCCTCCTGTTCGAGGCGGCGCTCGCCAAGGTGCCCAACCACGACGTCGACTACGCCCAGCTGGCGTCGCGCACCGCGGGGTTCTCCGGCGCCGACATCCTGGCGACGGTGGTCCACGCCTCCGCCCTCATCGCCCCCCGCGGCGGCAGCGTCGACGGGGAGCTGCTGGCACGGGCGATCCGGGACACCACCCCCTCGCTGGGAACCGCCTCCCTCGGCGAGATACCGAGCTACGGGTTCGAGCGGGTCGCCAACCTCGAGGAGGTCAAGCAGCGACTCACCGAATCGGTCATCTGGCAGTTGCGGGAACCGGAGCGGTTCACCCGGCTCGGGATCGAGCCGCCTCGCGGGCTGCTGCTGTACGGGCCGCCCGGGACCGGAAAGACCTTCGTGGTGCGGGCCCTGGCGCACGAGTCGGGCGCCGCCTTCTTCACGATCAAGGGGGCCGAGCTGCTCGACAAGTACGTGGGCGAGTCGGAACGGGGGGTACGGGAGGTCTTCGCCCGGGGCCGGGCGGTGGCACCGTCCATCCTGTTCTTCGACGAGATCGACGCCCTCGCCCCGGTGCGGGGCAACTCCAGCAACTCGGTGACCGATTCGGTGGTTGCCGCCCTCCTCACCGAGATGGACGGGGTGAGCGACCGCGGCGACGTCTACGTGATCGGGGCCACCAACCGCAAGGATCTGGTCGACCCGGCGCTGCTCCGGCCCGGGCGCCTCGAAACGCACCTCTACCTCGACCTGCCCGGGGCCGCGGCCCGGCGCGCCTTCTTCGACATCTCCGACATCCCCTTCGCCGACGACGTCGACTTCGACACCGCGGTGGCGGCCTCCGAGGGACTCTCCTTCGCCGACCTCAGCGGGGTGCTGCGGGAGGCGGCGTTGCAGGCGCTGCGCCGCGATTCGTCCGCTCTCGCCGTGTCCCGGGCGGACCTGGACGCCGCCCTCTCCCGTTTCAGCGGGTGATGCCTCCGCCGAGCACCTCGAGCGCCTCGGCCACGGTGAAGACACCCTCGTAGAGTGCCCGGCCCACGATGACCCCCTCGAAGGGACGGGCGGCAAGGGCCTCCAGGTCGGTGAGGGACCCCACCCCGCCCGATGCGATCAGGCGCAGCAGCGGCGCCAGAGCGGCGGCCTCCTCCAACAACTCCACATCGGGGCCCTGCATCGTCCCGTCGCGGCTGATCCCGGTCACCAGAGCCCGCACCACGCCGGCGGCGGCCAGGTCGGGGAGCACGGTCGCCAGGTCCCTACCCTCGTCGAGCCATCCCGCGCCCGCGGCGCGGCCGTTGCGCACGTCGATCGCGGCGACCAGTCGTTCCGGTCCCACCGCGGCGAGCATCTCCTCCAGTACCGGCCGGTCCCACACCGCGGCGGTACCCACCACTACCCGCTCCGCCCCTGCCTCCACCGCTCCGGTCGCGTCGGCGACGTTCCGGATGCCGCCCCCGATCTCGAACCGGACCCCGGCAGCCCTGAGGCGCTGCCACAGGGATCGGTCGGGGGTGCCGTCCCTGGCCCCGGCCAGATCGACCACGTGGACCAGCCCGGCTCCCTGCGCCATCCACGCCGCCGCCTGGGCGGCCGGATCGTCCCCGTACACCGTCACCTCGTCGTAGCGACCATGCACCAGCCGGACCACGGCGCCGTCGAGCACGTCGACTGCCGGAATGAGCTCCATCGTTCCGTCCTTGCCAGATACTCTGCTAACGTGCTAAAACACTACTGCATTGTGACCGATAGGCGAAGTGGAGCATCCATGGGTATCCCGATGCGAGACGACGACTGGCGCAACGACGCCACGGCAGCCCTCTTCGACGCCATCTTGGCCCTGGAGAGTAGGGACGAGGCGGCGCGCTTCTTCCGCGACCTGTGCACCCGGCGCGAGCTCGAAGAGATGAGCCAGCGCTGGCAGGTGGTCCGGCTCCTCGCCGAGGGCCGCCACTACCGGGAGATCAACGACGAGACCGGCATCTCCACCGCCACCATCACCCGCATCAACCAATGGCTGCGGCATGGCACCGGCGGCTACCTGGAAGTCCTGCGCAAGCTGGGGCTCCTCGACGAGGAGGCACCGTGACCCTGCGTCTCGCCGTTCCCAACAAGGGCCGGCTCGAGGACCCGAGCGCGGTGCTCCTGCGCGAGAGCGGTCTGGCGTACGAGAAGACGGAACGAGCCCTCTCGGTCCGGGTCCGCAACATCGACATCGAGCTGCTCTTCGTCCGCACCGACGACGTCTGCGAGCTGGTGGCCGACGGCGTCGCCGATCTCGGGATCACCGGCCTCGACCTCCTCGCCGAAGCCGCCCTCCCCCTCCAGGTGATCACCGATCTCGGCTACGGGCGGTGCCGCCTCACCGTGGCGGTGCCCCAGGCGATGACGCTGAGCGAGGTCGCCGACTTCGATGGGCTCCGCATGGCGACCTCGCACCCGCGCACCACCGAGCGGTTCTTCGCCGACGCCGGGGTGTCGGTCACCACGGTGCCGTTGCGAGGCTCGATCGAGGTCGCGCCCAAACTCGACGTCGCCGACGCCATCGTCGATCTCGTCTCCTCCGGCAGCACCCTGCTCGTCAACGGTCTCCGACCCGTGATCACGGTGCTCGAGTCCCAAGCGGTGCTGGTAGCGCCGCCGGGTGAGGTGACCGGTCTCGCCGCCGAGGTCGCCACCATGATTCAGGCGGTGGTGGCGGCCCGCTCCAAGCGCTACGTGCTGATGAACGCCCCCGCGGCCGCGGTGGCCGCCATCGAGGACATCATCCCCGGCATCGACGCCCCCACCGTCGTGCCGCTCGCCCACGACGGGCTGGTGGCGGTGCACTCCACCGTCGACGCCGACGAGGTGTGGAGCGTCCTCCCCCGCCTCAAGCAGGCCGGGGCGTCCGGGATCCTCGTGCTCCCCATCCAACAGCTCATCCGGTGAAGGGGTCATCGTGAAGATCCGCACCGTCCGTCTCGCCGACCTCGCCCCGGCCGAGCGAGCCGCCCTGCTGGAGCGTTCCGCCGTGCCCGATGCCGCGGTCCGGAGCAGCGCCACCGAGATCGTCGCCCGGGTCCGGGCCGGCGGGGACGAAGCGTTGCGGGAGTGCAACCGGCGCTACGGAGGAGGCCTCCCCCGCGACCAGCTCCGCCTCCCACCGGGCCGTCTCGACGCCGCCTTCGCCGAACTCGAACCCGAGGTGGAGGAGGCGCTGCGCCAGGCCATCGGCAACATCGAGACATGCCACCGCCCGCAACGCCCCGCCGACCAGCCGCTCGAGGTCTCCCCCGGGGTGCGGGTCGATCGCCGCTGGACGCCGCTGCGCCGGGTCGGCGTCTACGTCCCGGGCGGTCGCGCCGCCTACCCCTCCTCGCTGCTGATGGGCGTGGTCCCGGCCCGGGTCGCCGGGGTGGAGGAGATCGTCGTCGTCACCCCCGCCGACGAGCGGGGCGAAGTCTCGCCGGTGCTGATGGCGGCCGCCGCCATGCTCGGCGTCACCGAGGTCTACGTCACCGGAGGCGCCCAGGCGGTGGCCGCCCTCGCCTACGGCACCGAGACGATCCGCCGGGTCGACAAGATCGTGGGGCCCGGCAACGCCTGGGTCACCGCCGGCAAGCTCGCCGTCTACGGCGACTGCGCCGTCGACCTCCCCGCCGGCCCCAGCGAGGCGCTGCTGCTCGCCGACGCCACCGCCGAGCCCCGCATCCTCGCCGCCGACCTGCTGTGCCAGGCCGAGCACGGCCCTGATTCCCCGGTGGCCCTGGTGACCGACGCCCCCGAACTCATCCCCCAGGTGGTCGCCGAGATCGACCGCCTCCTCCCCGGGTTGGAGCGCGAGGACATCCTGCGAGCCGCCCTCGGCGACCACGGCCTCCTGGTGGACGCCGGGTCGATCGACGACGCCATCGACTTCGCCAACGAATACGCCTCCGAGCACGTCACGATCCACACCGCCACCCCCGTCGAGCACGGGGAGCGCCTCACCGCAGCCGGGTCGGTCTACCTCGGGCCGTGGGCCCCCGAGTCGGCCGGCGACTATGCCACCGGCGCCAACCACGTCCTCCCCACCGGTGGCTTGGCCCGTGCCCACGGACCGCTGGCGGTGGACGACTTCGGTTCGTGGCGCCAGGTCCAGCACCTCACCCGGGAGGGACTGGAGAGCCTGCGCACCACCATCGGCACTCTGGCCACCACCGAGGGCCTCACCGCGCACCGCCTCGCGGTGGAGATTCGCTTCGAGGAGGAATCGTGAAGGCCATCCGCTACCAGTGGCAACCCACCAGCGCCGAGATCGCCCGCGCCGCCGGCGTCGCGGTCGACGAGGTCGTCCGCTTCGATCAGAACACCTCCCCGTTCGGCACCGAATGGGCCCGCGAGGTGGTGGCCTCCGGGGCGGCGAGCCTCAACGACTACCCGGCGGCCGACTACCGCACGCTGCGGGAGGCGGCGGCCGCCGCCTGGGGGCTCCAGCCACAGCAGGTCGTCCCCGGCGCCGGCGTGGACGAACTCATCATCCTGTGTGCCCGGGCCTTCCTCACCGCCCGGGATCGGGCCGTGGCGCCCAGCCCGACCTACTCGCTGTACCAGATCGCCACCGTCCAGGTCGGGGCCGGGTACGAGGAGGTCCCGGGTGCGGCCCCCGACTTCGCAATGCCCCTCGACGAGGTCGTGGCGGCCGCCCGCGACGCCGCCCTCGTCTGGCTGTGCGCCCCCACCAACCCCACCGGGCGGCTCATCTCCGCCGACGCGGTCGCCGCGGTGGTGGCCGCCTGCGACGGCCTCGTCGTGATCGACGCCGCCTACGCCGAGTTCTCCGATGACGACTGGGCGCCGTGGATCGACCGCCACGACAACGTCATCGTGCTCCGCACCCTCTCCAAGGCCTACGGGCTGGCGGGGGCCCGGGTCGGACTGGCGATGGCCCATCCCGCCATCATCGACGCCCTCGACGCCATCCGCCCCCCGGGGAGCCTCTCCCGCCTCTCCACCGACCTGGCCATCGACGCCCTCCGTTCCCAGGACCGGATGCGGCGCACCGTCGACGCCATCGTCACCGAACGGGCCGCGCTGGCGGAACGGCTCGCCGGCCTCGGCCTGCGGGTGCTGCCGTCGGCGACCAACTTCCTGCTGTGTGAAGTCGGCCCCGAAGCCCACCAGGTGGCCGACTCCCTGATGCGCCGCGCTCTCGTCGTCCGCACCTACGCCGCCGGTGGTCCCCTCGGCGACTACCTCCGGTTCACGGTGCGCACCGCCCCCGAACACGATCGACTCGTCGACACACTGGAGCAGATCCTGCCATGAGCCGCACCGCCGACATCCAGCGCACCACCAAGGAAACCGACGTCCGGGTCCAGCTCGATCTCGACGGCACCGGTGGCGCCGACATCGCCACCGGGGTCGGGTTCTACGACCACATGCTGGAGGCGCTCGCCCACCACGGCCTGTTCGATCTCACCATCGCCACCACCGGCGACCTCGACGTCGACGAGCACCACACCGTCGAGGACACCGCCCTCGTCCTCGGCGAGGCGTTCGCCGCCGCCCTCGGCGACCGGGCCGGGATCCAACGCTACGGGGACGCCACGGTGCCGATGGACGAGTCGTGCGCCACGGTCGTGGTCGACGTCGGCGGCCGGCCCTACACGGTGATCGACATCCCGTTCACCACCGAACGGATCGGCGCCCTCGGAACCCAGCTCATCCCGCACGCCCTCGAGGCGCTGGCACGCCGGGGCGGGTTCACCCTCCACGTCACCGCCACCGGCCGCAACGACCACCACCTCGCCGAGGCCGTGTTCAAGGCGCTGGCCCGTGCCCTGCGCGACGCGGTCGCCGCCGATCCCCGGCGGGAGGGCATCCCGTCCACCAAGGGAACGACGTGACCCGGATCACCGTCATCGACCACGGCGCCGGCAACCTGGTGTCGATCGCCCA
>CAZQUB010000013.1:0-31827 GCA_964596225.1 uncultured Acidimicrobiaceae bacterium | reverse complement strand
GCAGGGCGACGTCGTCGATGAAGACGTCCTCGGGGTAGATGCAGCCGTCGTAGCCGTTCTCGCACCGCCCGTACTCGTCACCTTGGGTGACGCCGGAGTGCTGCTGGGTCTGACCGGAGGCGACCCACAGGTTCCCCACCTTGCTGAAGGTGGTGAGCCGCTTGGCGCCGGACAGCACCGCTCCGGGGGCCCCCACGAACACGTCGCCGTTCTTGGGGGTGATCTCCTGCATCCGGTAGACGCCTGCCGCGAAGTAGTAGCTGGTCCCCGACCGGTGGGATGCCACCGTGGCGGCGACGTTGTCTCCCGCATGGAAGGTGACGTCGTAGTGGGTGGGGAGGGGATCGAGGTCGGGCGGCGGCGGGGTCGAGGTGGGCGGGTTGACCGGATCGAGGTCGAGGGCCCGCACCAGGAAGGTGGCCATCTGCTCACGGGTGACGGCGGCGTCTGGGCAGTAGTGGGTGTTGGCGGGTGGGTTGCACCCCACCGTGATGCCGGCCTGGCGGATCCGGTCGATGTCGGCTTCGAAGATGGACGTGTCGTCGTCGGAGAACCAGTCACCCACCCCCGGGTCGTCGAAGTCGAAGGCGCGGACCAGGAGTGCCGCCATCTGGCCCCGGGTGACGGGGTCGTCGGGGCAGTAGCGGGTGTTGGTCGGTGGGTTGCATCCGTTGGTGATGCCGGCGGCGGCGAGGGCGTTGATGGCGTCTTCGAAGATGGAGTCCTCGTCGTCTCCGAACCTGTCCCACGAGGTCGAGGGGAGGGAGAGGGCCCGGACCAGGAAGGCGGCCATTTCCCCGCGGGTGACGGCGCGTTCGGGGCAGTAGCGGTCGTTGACGGGCGGGTTGCATCCGTTGGTGATGCCGGCGGCGGCGAAGGCCTCGATGTACGGCTCGTGGACGCTGTCGTCGTCGTCGACGAAGGCGCCACCGGCGTTGGCGGCCGGTCCGGGAACCAAGGCGATGAGGCTGGTGAGGAGGGCGAGCGCCAGCGCGAGACGAATCCACGAGACGACAGATGTTCCTTGGCTCGTCACACCATGCTCTCCACCGGTGCGCTCGACCCGAACTTGCCGGGCCACTCCTCAGAGTGGTCATCGTCACCACTCTGCATAGCCTTGAGCCGTTCTCGGCTGAGACCGTTCTCTCGAAGCGCGGCCCCCTGCACGCGTGCTCGTGTTCTAGCCAGGACGGTTCGGAGGGTCAAGTGAATCGCGCCGCGCACGATGTGGCGCGGGCTCGCCATCCTCCGCTGAAGGTCCGTCGTGGGGCGTGGGGACACGGATTTCCTGGGGTTCTCGGCAGGTGTCTACTCACCTCGAGCGTACGAGGAATAGCCTTGCAGGGGACATATCGATTGCTTAACATCGGCACAAGGAAACGGCGCGGTGCGCGCGAGTGTGTGCGCACGGTGGCCGTCGGGGAAAGCGTCCGGGAGTGCCATGGGCTTGGGGCCTCGGACGGAGAAGCCACAGGGGCTACTAGGGGGTAGGCGTTGCGGGCCGAATTGGGGCATCTTGCCCAGGTAGGAAAGACCCGTCCGGAATCCGTTTCGGACGAAGAAACTGTCGAAGCCGATTCGGAGACGGCCGCGGTCATCGACCTGCGGACCGGCAATCCGGTCGTTGCCATCGATCCGGGCATCGCGGTTCTGCCGCGCACCGGGTACCTGGCGGCGTCGCGGTGGCAGTTGGCGGTGAAACGTGCCATGGACGTGGTGGTCTCGGGGGTGGCACTCGTCGTGCTCGCTCCGCTGTTTCTCGTCATCACGCTGGCCATCCTCACCACCTCCCGAGGCGGGCTGTTGTACAAGCAGGAGCGCATCGGGCAGCACGGTGAGATGTTCCGATTCTGGAAGTTCCGCTCGATGCGGGCCAACGCCCACGAGGAGAAGGCCACGTTGTGGGGCCTCAACGAGCAGGACGGACCGATCTTCAAGATCCGGAAGGATCCTCGAGTCACGAGGGTCGGCAGGATCCTGCGCCGCCTCTCACTCGACGAGTTGCCGCAGCTGGTGCATGTCTTCACCGGGCGGATGAGCCTGGTCGGTCCCCGGCCCCACCTCCCCGAGGAGGTCGCGGCGTACTCCCCGCGGGCGCAGCAGCGTCTCGCCGCCAAGCCGGGCATCACATGCATCTGGCAGGTGAGCGGCCGCTCCGATCTCGATTTCGAGACCTGGATCGACTTGGACCTCGAATACGTCCACACCTGGAATCTGCGGCAGGATCTGCGGCTCCTCGCCAAGACGGTCCCGGCCGTCATCAGCGGGCGCGGCGCCTACTAGGCCACCCGCCACCCACCGCATCGGGCCTCCTCCCGGCTGGTAGCTTGGGCTGCCGTTGAACAGGAGGAGACCAAGGTGCAGCGCGCGGTGGTGACCGGTGGAGCGGGATTCATCGGAGCGAACCTGGTCGATCGGCTCGTCGACGACGGAGTCGAGGTACTCGTGGTCGACGATCTCAGCACCGGCCGGCTGGATCGCCTCGCCGCGGCCCGCCGGCAGGGGGCCGTCACCTTCCACCAGCTCGACATCCGTGACCCCGGTCTCGGCGCCGTCATGGGCGCCTTCCGTCCCGAGGTGGTGTTCCACCACGCGGCGCAGATCGACGTGCGCAAGTCGGTGGCCGACCCGGTGGCCGACGCCTCCATCAACGTGGTCGGTACGGTGGCGGTGCTGGCTGCGGCGGCGGAGTGCGGAGTGGAGCGCGTCGTGTTCGCCTCGTCGGGCGGCGCCACCTACGGCGACGTGGACGTGTTCCCGACGTCGGAACGGGTGACCCGCCGCCCACAGTCCCCCTACGGGGTGGCGAAGAAGGTCGCCGACGACTATCTGCGGTACTTCCTCGACGCCCGCGGCGTCGATTTCGTCTCGCTCGGCTACGCCAACGTCTACGGCCCGCGCCAAGATCCCCACGGGGAGGCGGGAGTCGTCGCCATCTTCACCGAGAAGCTGTTGCGGGGGGAAGCCCCGGTGATCTTCGGGGATGGAAGCCAGCTGCGCGACTACGTGTACGTCGAGGACGTCACCGATGCCTGCGTGCGCGCCGCCGGGCGCGGCGGTGGCGTCTACCTCAACATCGGGACCGGCCGCGAGACCTCGGTGATCGAGCTCTTCCGGCTGCTGCGCACCCTGACCGGAGCCAAGGTCACGGCCGGGTTCGCCCCCGCCAAGGAGGGGGACATCCCCCGCTCCTGCCTCGACGCATCCCGGGCGAAACGCCACCTGGGATGGGAGCCGTGGACGTCATTGGAGGACGGCCTGGCGCAGACGGTGGCGTGGTTCCGGGCCCAGTAGCCGGACCCCGGCGAGCGGCCGAGGGTCAGTCCGTCGCCTGTTCCATCGGGCGCGGCGGGCGCCGGATGATGTTGAAGATGAAGCGCGGGTTGTTCCCCAGGTAGCGACGCGCCAGGCGTCGAGGCTCCCGCAGCAGCCGGTAGAGCCACTCCAGCCCGAGCCGCTGCATGAAGCGCGGGGCACGGGGAAGAAGCCCGGCGTTGAAGTCGAAGGCGGCGCCGACCCCGAGCACGGCGTGGGCCGTGAGCCGGGGCATCATCCGGTGCATCCAGCGTTCCTGTTTGGGGGCTCCGAGGCCGACCCAGACGATATCGGCGCCGCTCTCGTTGAGCATCGCCACCACCTCGTCCTCTTCGGTCTCGGTGAGGGCGCGGAACGGTGGGCAGTAGGTGCCGACGATCTCGGCCCCGGGTGCCCGTTCCGCGAGGCGGGCCGCCAGCACCTCGGCGACCCCTTCGGCTCCCCCGTACAGGAAGTGCTTCCAGCCGGGTGCCACGCCTGCGGCGAACACCGCCGGCATCAGGTCCGGTCCCGGCACCCGGCTCATGTCCTTGAATCCGGCCCAATGGCCGGCCCACACCATCGGCATGCCGTCGGGCACGGTGAGTCCGGAACCGTTGTGGATGGCGCGCAGCTCAGGATCGGCCTGTGACTCCATCACCGAATGGACCCCGGTGACGCAGACGTAGTGGTGCGCGTCCTCGTCGATCCAGCGTCCCAGTTCCCGGATGGCGGTCTGTTGATCGACCGCGCTGACGCCGACACCGAGTACGTCGACTCGAGGAATATGATCCGATCCCACCATCTCGATGCCCCCAGCAATCACTCCTGCCGGGCCGGTCGGCCACCTCACGGCCTGCCAGACCCGGACGTTCCTGGCCCACACCGAGCGTAGGATCACCACCACTGATGGTCAACGATGGTGGGGTCTATTGACCTACGTTGGGGGAGTCTCGAGGGCTTCTAGCTCATCGAGGGTGCTGGGCCAGTCTTCCTTGAGGAGCCGGCTCAGGGAACGATCGGCGAGGATCCGTCCTCCCGTCTGGCAGGTCGGGCAGTAGTTCGTCTCCCGCGAGGCGTAGACGATGCGCTGCACCGTGGTTCCGCACACCGGGCACGGCTCCCCGTACTTGCCGTGGACCGCCATCCGGGGATGGAAGGCGGTCACCTTGGTGGGGAACCCGTCGCCGGTGTCGGCCCGCCGGATCTCGACCCAGCGGGCCAGCGTCGCTTCCGCCGCGGTGTGGAGGCGCCCGATCTCCTCCTCAGTCAGGTTGGTGTTCATCTGGAGGGGGGAGAGGCGGGCGGCGTGGAGGATCTCGTCGGCGAAGGCGCCGCCGATGCCGGAGAGGTACCGGGCGTCGGAGAGGGCACGTTTCAGGGTGTGACGTTCCGCCAGCAGCCCGCGGCGGAACGCCTCGAGGGAACTGCCCTCGATCTCGATGCCTCCCGGGTCGAGGGCCGCCAGCGCCTCGCGGCCCCGCACCAGATGCAGCGAGGCACGGCGCTTGCTGCCCGCCTCGGTGAGAAGCAGGGTTCCGCTGTCGAAGTCGAAGGCGGCGAGCCCCACCTTCCCGGGGATGGCCTTGCCCCGCTCGTGCCACTGCAGTCGCCCCGCCACCATGAGGTGGAGCACCAGGAACAGGTCCTCGGTGAGGGCGAACACGATGCGCTTGCCGAGGCGCTCCAACCCGGTGACGGTGTGGCCGGCGGCGGCCTCGAGCGGCGGGTCGAACGTCTTGAGAAGGGAGAAGGAACGGACCCGGACGTCCTCGATCCGGTGTCCCTCGACGCGGCGCCGCAAGGCCTCGAGGTAGACGACGATCTCAGGCAACTCGGGCATGTCAGCGGAAGAGGTCCTCGGCTGCCGGGCGCACCAGGTCGGTGGCCCGTCCCGAGCCGGCAGGCCATGCCACCCCCCGCACCACCGCGGCGGGAATGGCTGCGGCCTTGCCCATCACGAGGTCGGCGGCGGCGGCGATCTCATCGGCGACCGCGATCTCGGTGACGTGGAGCTCGCGGCCGGTGGCGTCTGTCGTGCCCTTCAGGTCGAGCACCGCCGCCATGCCGGAAATCCCGATGGCGACGTCGGTGAGCCCGCGGCGCCAGGGCCGTCCGAACGTGTCGGAGATGATGACCGGGACGTCGACACCGGTGTCCTGCAGGATCCGCATGCGGATGCGGTGGGCGGAGCGGTCCGGATCGAGAGGGAGGAGCACCGCGGTTCCCGGGACCGCGTTGGAGCGGTCGACGCCGGCGTTGGCGCAGATGAAGCCATGGCGGGTCTGGGCGATGACGAGATCGCCGCGGCGCCGCACCACGGCGACCGCTTCCTCCTCGGCCAGCCTGCGGTACCCGGCGTCGTCGGTGACCGGGACGACCCGGCCCTCCGCCTTCGAGACGACCTTGTGGGTGACCACCAGCACGTCGCCGTCCTGCCACGCCACTCCGGCGGCGCCGGCGGCGGCCAGCACCGCGGCGGCGACGTCGTCGCCCTCGCCAATCTCCGGGATCCCGGTGAGCGGGATGAGTTCCACGGTCATGCCGGGGTCATCGTACGCTCACGAACCGGCACCCAACGCGCAGATCCAGGTCCCGAAGCGGGCCGCGGCGTCGCGGTCTCCGAGCCGGGTGTCGGCGGCGAGCACCTCGACGCCGGGCGTGGTCAGCGTGGTGTCGGCCCGGTCGGCGAGATCCACCACGAGGTGGCTGAGCAGGCCGTCGTACGCGGCGAGGACCCCGGCGGTGCCGGCGGGGAGACCCAGCGACGCCATCACCCGATCGGCCGGACCCTTCAACGCCTTCCCGCCGAAGAGAGGGCTGACCGCCACCACGAGGCCCTTGGCGGCCACTGCCTCCCTCACCCCGGGCACGGCCAGGATCGGCCACACCGAGAGCGGGGGATTGGAGGGAGCGATCACGATCATGGCCGCGGTGGCGATCGCCTCGAGCACCCCGGGAGCCGGGCGGGCCTGGGCGGCGCCCTCGTAGGCGACGGCGGCGACCTCGTCCCGGTGGCCGCGCCCGACGAAGTACTCCTGGAAGTCGAGCGACTCCCCGGCGGCCGTGGTGATCTTGGTCCGGACCGGGTCGTCGCTGACCGGGAGCACCGTGGCAGCCACGCCGAGACCGGCGGACACTGTGGCGGTGGCGGCGGACAGCGGGGTCCCCGCCTCCAGGGCTGCGGTGCGTTGGAGGCAGGTGGCGAGGTCGCGATCACCGAGGCGGAACCCGGTATCGACGCCGCGTTCCGCCAGATGCTCCATCACGGTGAAGGTGTCGTTCGCCATTCCCCAGCCGGCAGGCCCTTCCACCCCGGCGAGGGTGTAGGTCACGGTATCGAGGTCGGCGGAGACGTGGACCCCGTAGATGCGATCGTCGTCGCCGACGTTGACGACCACCGTCAGATCGCCCGGATCGAGGACGGCCGCCAGCGCCCGCGCCATGCGGGCGCCACCGACCCCACCGGCGAGCACCACGGTGGGGAGATTGCGGTATGTGATCGGCGCCTCCAGAATGCTCCCCATGTCCTCGCGTTCCGCGGACGCGCCTCCCGTCTCGGTCGTCGCTGCCATCCTGGCCGACGGCGGCGCCGCCGTTTCCGAGACGATCGAGCAGCTGAGACGGCAAGTGTACGGCCCGGCTCGTATCGTCGTGGTCGGAGCCGCGGGCGAGGGCCGCCGTCTCGCCGACCGCGCCGGCGTCGATTGGATCGTCTCGCTTCCGGTGCTCCTCAACGCGTTGGAGCCCACCGTCACCCACCTCTGGCTGCTGCGGGCCGGGGCGCTCCCTCGCCCCGACGCTCTCCAGGCCCTGGTGATGGAGTCGGGCCGGGCGGACGCCGGCGTCGCCGGATCGAAGCTGCTGGCCCCCAAGGATCCGGAGCGCCTCGTCTCGGTCGGCATCGCCACCGACGTCTTCGGCGTGCCCTACTCGGGTCTCGACCCCGACGAGATCGACCACGGTCAGTACGACGTCGTGCGTGACGTCGCCGCCACCGCCGGGGCGTCGATGCTGATCCGGCGTGACCTCGCTCGCGGCGTCGGCGGACCCGACCCGACGATGGCGCCCCGGGCGGCCGCGGTCGATCTCTGCCAGCGGGCCCGCCTGCGCGGGGCCCGCGTGATCGTGGTTCCCTCCTCGGAGGTCCTCTTCCCCGAGGACGCGGCGCCGGTGTGGAAGGAGGAAGCGGGCCGGATCCGCGGCATGCTCGAGGTGTACAGCCTCCTCACCTTGCTGTGGGCCATACCCCTCGCGTTGCTGATCGGGCTGCTGGAAGCGGTGGTGGCGCCGTTCCTCGGGAGATGGACCCTGTTCTCGTGGCTGCGCGCCTGGGCCTGGAACCTGCTCCACGTGGCGGCCACGGTGCGGCGCCGGATCGTTGCCAGGTCGGGGCGGGCGGTGGGCGACGCCGAGTTGTTCCGCTACCAGCTGCGCGGTTCCGCCACCCTCAAGGCCTTGTCGGAGGAGATCGGCGACAAGCTGCGGGCCCGCCTCCCGGCGGACGACCGCTTCTCCATCACGTCGCTGGGGCGGGATCTGCGCCAGCCCGCCTTCGTCGTGGGCGCCTTCACGGTCCTCTTCGTGGTCGTTGCCACCCGGGCGATGTGGGGCGGCTGGCCCGCGGTCGGGTTCAGCCTCCCCCTGCCGGATGCGGGGAGGGCCGCGGTCGGCGCCTATGCCGGAGGGTGGAATCCGGCCGGGTTCGGGTCCACCGCGCCGCTGCCGCCGTTCATCGGGCTCGCCGGCCTGGTGCAGACGATCCTGTTCGACTCCGCCGCCTCGACCAGCGCGGTCCTCACCCTGGCGGCCTTCCTCTCGGGCGTGTGGGGGATGTCCCGCCTGGCGCGGACGTGGGGCATCGAGGCGGTCCCAGGGATGCTGGCCGGCGCTGTCTTGATGGCAGGGCCGGCGACCCGCGCCATCGCGGCCGACACCGGGATCCCCACCCTGCTCGCCCTCGGGGTGCTTCCGTGGGCGCTCCGGGTGCCCCTCACCCGCTGGCCCCACGGACTCACCTCCCGCCTCGGGCGGATCGCGGCGGCCGGATGGGTCACCGCCCTGCTCGCGGTGCTCGACCCTGCGCTGCTGGTCGTCCCTGCGGCCCTCCTGGTGGTGTGGGCCCTGCTCAATCCGAAAGAGGGTGCCGCCTGGCGGGCGGTCGGGATCGCAGTGCTCGGGGCGGGCCTCGCGGTGCCGGCCCTCCTCCCATGGCTCGGCGCCGCCGACCTGGAGGGGTTCTTCACGACCGGCAATGCCTACTGGGTCCCGGGTGTCGTGCTTCCCGGCGCCATCCTGGTTGCCCTGGCGGCCGCGCTGATCAGCGCCCCCCACCGGCTCGGCGTGCTGGCGGTGTGGGGCGGCCTGGCCGGCGCCGGCGGCGCCGTGCTCGCCCGTTCCGCCGACTTCGGTCTGGGGCGAGAGGTGGAACTCGCCGGCCTCGCCCTGCTTGCGCTCGGGTCCGCCCTGGTAGTGGCGGTGGCGCTGGAAACGGTGCGCCGGGTCGACCTCGTCACCGGATGGCGGCGGCTCGTGAGCGGGATCGGAGCTCTCGGGGCCGTGGCCGTGGTCGTCACCGTGAGCCTGGTGCTGCTTCCGGGGCGGGCCGGGCTCCCGCGGGAGTCGTTCGGCACCGCCATGGGATTCACCGTCGCCGGGGAGGGCGATGCGGCCCAGTCCCGCATTCTGGTGGTGGGACCGGCAGACACGCTCCCCGGTGAGTCGCGCACGGTGCGGGGGGCCGCCTACCGGGTGGTGTCGGCGCCCATGCCCGCCCTCTGGGAGGCCTGGCTGCCGGAGCCACGGCTCGGGGATCAGATGTTCGAGGCGGTGTTGGAGGACCTCATCGACGGTGAGACGAGGCGGGCCGGTGCCGCTCTCGCTCCCTTCGGGATCCGGTGGATCATCGTGATGGGGGACACGCCGTTCGAGTCCGTGTTCGAGGCACAGTTCGACCTGACACCGCTGGAGGGCGCCAATCACGTCAGCTTCCTGGTGGACGTCGAGAACGCGGTGCGAGCGCACGTCGTCGACGGCGCGGCGTGGGACCGGGACGGCACGGGATACCAAGGTGAACCGGAACCCGGGCAGCGGGTCTTCGTAGGGGAGAACGCCAGCAGCCGCTGGGGACCGGGACCGTGGGCCCAATCGGGATGGGGCAACGAAGTGGCGGCCGACGCCGGCGAGGCCACGTTCCGACCGTTTGCGGCACGCCGTACCCAGGCCGAGGCCGCCCTCGGCCTGTTCCTCTTCCTCCTGCTCTTCTCAGGGTGGGGGAGGAGGAGGCGCCGATGAGACGCGTCTTGGGAGGGATCGTGATCGCCGGTCTGGTGGCGGGCGCCGCGCTGCTCCCGGCCCCCGCGCCGGAGGCGCCGCCCTCCTTCACCGGAGCGCTCGCGCAGGACGTCAACGCCGCGGCCCGTTCCAGCGTCTGGTACTGCCCTTGGGTCTCGTCAGGTGCGCTGCGCGACTCCGCGTTCCTCATCGCCGCCGCGGTCCCGGTCGACGCCACGGTGACGATGCCGTCGCCGATTCCCAACGAGGAGCCGGACGAGGAGGTCGCCACCGTGCCCGGTCCCGGCGCCACCGTGGTGGACGTGGGCGCCATCGTGCGGCGCGGCGACACGCCCGGATTCGTCGAACTCGACGACGGTCCCGCCACTGTCGGCGTGGTGGTCGACGCCGAGAACCTGCTCGCCGGCGACCGCTGTGTCGCCTCGGCACCGAAGATCTGGTACCTCCCGGGTGGCACGACTCGGGAGGGGCGTCAGTTCACGCTCCGCCTCTTCAACCCGTTCCCCGAGGCCGCCAAGGCCTCGGTCACCGGGGTGAGTGAATTCGGTGACGCCGGTCTCGGGGAGCTGGCCTCCCTCGACGTCCCGGGGCGGAGCTGGCGCGACGTGAACCTCAACCAGATCGTGCCGCTGCTCGACGACCTCTCGCTGACCGTCACGACCAGTGAGGGTGTCGTTATCCCGACCGTGGCGCTGTCCGCCGGCGACGACGAGGCGACCTGGCCCGGGATCGGCCCTGCCACCTCCTGGGCGTTCCCGGTCGTCAACGCCGGGGGGCTGGTGCCGTCGCTCGTGCTCACCAATCCGGGTTCGGCCCCGGCGGAGGTCGAGGTGGACGTGCACACCGCCGAGGGCACCGTGACGGATGCGGTCGTCGTCGAGGTGTCCCCCGACGTACCGCGGCGGCTCACCTTCGAGGACTACGGCTCCGACCCGTTCGGCATCACGGTGCGATCCACCACGGCGGTGGCGGCCGTCGTCGTCGCCGAGGATGCCCCCCAGCTCGTGGTCGAGGACGCCGGTGCCGACACCGGGACGGCGGCCGACGCCGGCGGAGCGACCGGTGACGAAGAGGGAGGCGTCGCCGACGATCGGATCGCGGGCACGGTGGGAGCGAGCGAGCCGGCGTCGAGTTGGCTCCTTCCCGGTCCCGGGTCGGTGGTGGACGCCGAGACGTCGGTCTGGCTCCTCAACGGGGGAGAGGAGACCGCCACCGTCACGCTGCAACCGCTCGGCGACGCCGGGCCCGGGCCTTCCGTCAAGGTGCTGGTCGATGCCGGCACGCTGCTCGAGGTGCCCGTCCCGTATGACACGGCGGTGGCCGGCTACCGGGTGGAGAGCTCGACGCCGATCTCGGTGCAGTGGACCGCGGTGGCCACCCGAGGCGTCGCCTACTTCGCCGGCGTAGCCGTCGATGAATGACGTGGCGTTCCGCCTCCTCGTCGTGGCGGGCGTCGCGGTCATCGCAGTGGTCGCGGCGCTGGTGGCGCGCCGGCTGGCCGTCCCCCGTCACCCGCCGCTGCGTTCGGCCGGTGTCGCACTCCCGCCCGGCCTCGTCGTGTTCACCGCCACCACCTGTGATCGCTGCCGGGAGGCGCTCACGGTCGCCCGCGCCACCGGAGTGCCACTGCGGGAGATCACCTACGAGCTGGAGGGGCAGAT
The DNA here is from genome assembly GCA_964596225.1 of uncultured Acidimicrobiaceae bacterium. Classification (GTDB taxonomy): domain Bacteria; phylum Actinomycetota; class Acidimicrobiia; order Spongiisociales; family UBA5794; genus CAYQEC01. The sequence continues at coordinate 20,578 of CAZQUB010000013.1, read as the reverse complement.
GTTCGCCAGCCTCGGGGTGGATGGGGTCCCGCTCACCCTGGTCGTCGACCAGGAGGGCAATGCTCGGCGTCTCCTCGCCGGCGTCCCGGCGCGGCGCACCCTGCGTCGGGCACTGGCAGCCGCCGGCTGGTGACGGAAATCCTTGGTCGGCCCGGCCCCGGGTCCTAGCTTGCGCCACGATGATCACGACTTGCTGTCGATGTGAGGCTGCCGCCACGTCGGTCATGACGTTCGCGTATGGAGAGCAGCGCATGTGGCTGGCGGACGTCGACACCACCGATCGTGGGTACGGGCTGTGCGACCGGCACGCGGCCCGGATGAGCCCGCCCGTCGGCTGGGTGCTGGAAGACCGGCGCGCTCCGGCGCGGCGCCTCTTCGCGGTGCCCGGGGTCGGCTGAGGTCGCGCCATGCCCATCGACCGTGAGGTGCTCGAGGCGGTCCGTGACATGGACGAGCACGAACTGCGCCGCCTCGTGATCCTGGCCCAGGCCCGACTCGAACGACACGGTGTGGCGCTGGGCGGGGGAGACCCCGAGGTGAAGCTGCGCCGCCAATGGGTGCGGTGCGGGAAGGCCTCGTGCCGGAGTTGCCCCCATGGGCCGTACTGGTACGCCTACTGGACCGAGAACGGGCGGCGGCGCTCCCGGTACGTCGGCAAGCTCGACGACATCCCCGAGGCTGCCGCCGGCGGCTGAAACACCGTCTCCCCGTCGTCGTGCAAGCAATATTTTGGCGTTCCGGGCCCGATCGTGTAGTAGCATGCACAGCCTATGACCAGGAAACGGGGCGTGCCCGCAGCACCGCTGGAGTGCGGCACCTGTGGCGCCAACAACGTGATCGAGATCGAGTTGACGCTGCCCGACGGCACCGAGGTCAAGTTCTGCTCCTGCCACCAATGCGAGACGCGATGGTGGAACCGCGACGGCGAAGAGTTGGAGCTGGAAGCGGTCCTGGACATGGCCCGTCGCCCCCGCGCCTGAAGCTGCGCATCTCTCCGCCTTCGCTACCCTCCACCCGGTGACCGACACCCCCGCTGCGTCCGCCCCGCCGGCGTCCGCGCCTCCGCCTTCCGAGGCGGTTCCGGCCGCGGGATCCTCCACCGCGAAGAAGCTGGCGATCGGGGCGGTGGTCGCCGCCACCACCCTCATCCTCCTCGTGATGCTGGGAGCGGTCGACAACTACAGCTCCCGCGCCGGGTTCCCCTACTTCTCCGTCGATTTCCACTGGCCGGCGCTGCTCACCGCCAATACCCCGACCGGGGGCGACATGGGCGCCCACGTGCTCCTGCCCCAGTACCTGCGCGACAACCTGCTCCCGTCGGGGCACCTGTTCGGCTGGAGCAACGACTGGTACGCCGGGTACCCGGCCCTCTACTTCTACTTCCCTCTCCCGGCGCTGGCCACGGTGCTGCTCGACGTGCTGTTGCCCTACGGGGTGGCGTTCAAGCTGGTCACCGTGGCCGGGCTCCTGGCGCTGCCCTGGGCCGCCTACCTGTTGGTGCGAGCCACCGGCGCCTCCCGGGTGGTGGCGGCGATCGCCACCATGACCGGGTCCATGTTCGTGTTCATGGAGAGCTTCAGCATCTTCGGGGCCAACATCAAGTCCACCCTGGCCGGTGAGTTCTCCTTCTCGTGGTCGTTCGCCCTCTCCCTGTTCTACCTGGCGACCGTGATCCGCGACACGCGCGAGGGCAGGAGGTTGACGCCGAAAGCCGGCGTCCTGCTGGCGCTGACCGCGCTGAGCCACCTCATCACCACCCTGGTGGTGGTCGTCGTGTCCCTCCCGCTGCTCCTCCGGCGCCGCGGCGGGCGCACCCTCGGCGCCACCTGGATGATGGGGTTCGGACTGGCGGCGTTCTGGGCGCTCCCGGTGGGGGTGCGCATCCTCCAGGGGCTGACGACCGACATGGGGTGGCGTCCCGTCGAGGCCCTGCTCGGCGACGGCGGCTTCGGCTCCGCCATGCCGGGGGAGCTGGTCCCGATCGCAGCCCTCGCCATCATCGGGTTCGTGTGGGCGCTGCTGCGCCGCGAGGACGTCGCGGTGCTCGCCACCATGACCGTGCTCCCGTTCGCGGTCTATTGGATCATCCCGCTCACCGGGTTCACCAAGATCTACAACGCCCGGCTGCTTCCCTACTGGTACCTCGGGCTCTACCTGTTCGCAGGGATCGCGATCGGCCTGGGCCTGACGACGGTGGCCCGGATGCTGCCGCAGCGTCACCAGAACCTGTCGATCGGGGGCTTCGTGGTGCTCCTGCTGCTCCTCAACGTCACCGTGGCCGGGATCCACGACGTACCCGGCTGGGCCCGCTGGAACTACACCGGCTACGAGGGCAAGGGGGAGAACTGGACGCAACTCGAAGGCGTCATGGAGGCGATCGACGCCCTCCCGCCGGGCCGGGTCATGTGGGAAGCCGCCAGCGATGAGCTGGGAAAGTACGGGACCCCGATGGCGTTGATGCTGATCCCGTACTGGAGCGACGACCACACCTCGATGGAGGGGGTCTTCTTCGAGTCCTCCCTCACCACCCCGTTCCACTTCATCAACGCCTCCGAGGTGAGCTTCAAGCCCTCGAACCCGATCCGGGGGCTCGACTACGGGCACATGATCAGCCGCGACGGGGTCCACTACCTCGACGATCGGGCGCTCGCCCACCTGGCGCTCTACGACGTCGCGTACTTCGTGGCGATGAGCCCCGAGGCCACCGAGGCGGCCGGGAACGCCGGCTTGGAGCAGGTCGCGTACGCCGCGCCGTGGACGATCTTCGCCCTCCCCCAGAGTTCACTCGTCGACGTCGCCTCCTTCACCCCGGGCGTGTACGACGGGAGCGCCGACTTCGTCGATCTCGCCCTCGAGTGGTACGCCGATGTCGAGGACTTCGACCACTGGGTGGTCGAGGACGGTCCCGCCGACTGGGAACGGATCGACGACATCGAAGGCCCGTACGACGTGGGAGCTCCGCTCGACACGGGCGACGCCGTCGTCTCCGACGTCGTGCTCGAGGATCATCGAATCTCGTTCCACACCACTGCGGTCGGGGTGCCCCACCTCGTCAAGGTCTCGTACTTCCCCAACTGGACGGCGACCGGCGCCGATGGCCCCTACCGGGCGACCCCGTCGCTGATGGTGGTGGTCCCGACGCAAGAAGACGTGGTGATCGAGTTCGTCGATACCTGGCCGGAGACCGCCGGTAAGCTGATCACCGCCGCCAGTCTCGTGGTCCTGGTGCTCTGGGGGGTGCGGAGGCGGCGCCGCCGTCGAGTCGATGAGATGGTGTCGTGAAGCGCTACATACAATCGTTCTTCACCCGCGAGGCTTTCGCCCAGTTCCTCAAGGTGGGCCTGGTCGGGATCGCCAACACCGTCGTGTCGTTCGTCATCTACAACTTCCTCCTCGTCGTCTTCAAGGCCACCGATGGGGAGAGCAACGGCCTCAAGCTGTTTTGGGCGGTGACGATCTCGTTCGCACTCTCCACCTTCATGTCCTATCTCCTCAACCGGAGGTGGACGTTCCAGCTCACCGACGGCCGGGTCTCGGGGCGGGAGACGGTGCGTTTCTACCTCGTGAACCTCGTGGCGTGGGGCCTGACGACGCTGTTCGTCACCGGGGCCGACGCGATCTGGGGTCCCCTCGACCGGCTCGGCGCCAACGTCGCTTTCCTGACGGCGGCGCTCGTCATCATCATTCCCAAGTTCGCCGGGTACCGGGACATCGTCTTCCGCAAGGCGATCGACGCCCGAGCCATCCCAAGTGAGGAGCGGCCACCGGCCGAGGTCGAAGGGGACGCCTGAGCGAGGAAGGACCGCGGCCGAGCCCCGGTCCGGTCAGCCCGATGCCCGCAGCGTCCGCCGGATCCGCCACACACCCCGCAGGGTGCGCGGGACCCGTTTCAGCAGGTTGGAGCGGGCCTGGCGTTGTTCTTCCACCGTCACCGGCACCTCGGCGATCCGGTAGCCGGCGCGTTCGGCCCTGATCACCAGCTCGGTGTCGAACAGGTCCTGGGTGGAGACGACCTGGGGAGCGACCGCGGCGACCACCTCGCGGCGCAGCGCCTTCATTCCGTGGGTGTCGGACACCCGGGAGCCGAGCAGGAGACGCAGGACGAGGTTGAAACCCCAGGTGGCGAGACGGCGGAACAGCCCGCGCCGGTCGTCGGATCCGGGGGCCCGCTTCGAGGCGAGGACCACGTCGGCGTCGGGGGCGCATGCCAGCACCTGGCGCAGGAACCCGCCCGAGAAGTAGTCGATGTCGAAGTTCACGACCCAGTCGCCGTCGGCGGCGAGGAAGCCGGCCCGCATCGCGGCCCCGTAGTCGGGTTCGGGGAGTTCGAGCAGGGCGAGCGAGGGGAAGCGATCCTGGAACGACCGGACCAGATCGGCGGTGCCGTCCGTCGATCCGTTCTCCGCCAGGGTCACGGTGATCGCCGCCGGGACGTCGGCCAACTCGGCGAAGAGCGCAGGGAGGGCGCCGGGCAGGTACCCGGCTTCGTTGTGGACGGGGATGACGACCGCGATCGTCGCTGCTGCGCTGTCGGCCATGGGCGGGAGTGTAGGGGGCGGCCGAGGGCCGGAAGCCTCGGTGATGGCCGGCGCGCCGAACCCCGTAGACTCGGTGCCATGAACTTTGATGCGATCTTCAAGGCCTACGACGTCCGCGGAATCGTCCCCGACGAACTCGATGCCGAGGCGGCCCGCCGCATCGGCGCCGCGTTCGCTCTCCACACCGGCGCCTCCGCCATTGCGGTGGGGCGGGACGTCCGCGAGTCGTCGCCCGAACTGGCCGCGGCCGTCATCGCCGGCATCCGGTCCGAGGGGGTGGCGGTCGACGACCTCGGCATGATCACCACCGACATGGTGTATTTCGCCGCCGGCTCGCTCGACGAGCCCGGCGTCATGATCACCGCCTCGCACAATCCGAAGGGCTACAACGGGATCAAGATGTGTCTCGCCGGAGCGGCTCCGGTGGGGGAGGAGACGGGGCTGCACGAGATCAAGCGGCTCGCCGCCGCCGACCCGCAAGGGATCGGCAACGGGGAGCTGCGGCGTGTCGACATCCTGTCGGGCTACGTCGACCATGTCACCTCCGTCATCGACGTCGCCGCGCTGCGGCCGCTGCGGGTGGCGGCCGACGGCGGCAACGGCGTGGCGGGGGTGGCGGTGCCTGCCGTCTTCGCCCGCATCCCGGCCGAGCTGATCGGCCTCTACCTCGAGCCCGACGGCACCTTCCCCAACCACCACCCCGATCCGCTCCGCCCCGAGAACCTGCGCGATCTGGAACGGCTCATGGCAGAGGAGAAGCCGGACCTCGGGGTGGCGTTCGACGGGGACGCCGACCGCGCCTTCTTCATCGACGACCAGTTGCAGCCGCTGCCGGGGAGCACCGTCACCGGCATCGTCGCCCGCTGGTACCTGGGACGGGAGCCGGGGGCCGGGATCGTCCACAACCTCATCTGCTCCAAGGCGGTGCCCGAGATGGTGCGCGCCGCCGGCGGTACCCCGATCCGGACCCGGGTCGGGCACTCCTTCATCAAGCAGGTGATGGCGGACACCGGGGCCGTGTTCGGTGGCGAGCATTCCGGTCACTACTACTTCCGGGACAACTACCGGGCCGATTCCGGCATCCTCACCATGCTGGTCCTGCTCCAGGTGCTCTCCGAAGACGGTCGGCCCCTGTCGGAGATTCGCCGCGAGTTCGAGCCATACGCCCAATCGGGAGAGCGCAACTTCGAGGTGGCCGACAAGGACGCGGCCATCGACCGGGTCGAGGCTGCCTTCCCCGACGCCACGACCGATCGCCTCGACGGCCTCACCGTCGACCTCGGGTCGCGCTGGTTCAATCTGCGGCCTTCCAACACCGAGCCGGTGCTTCGCCTCAACGTGGAGGCGCCGGACCCGGCCGCGGTCGAGGAGCTGGCCGCCCGGGTCAGGGCGATCGTGGAGGAGCAGTCGTGACCGATCCCGTCCCCCTGGTCCCCGCCGACCTGCTCGAGATCATGCAATGCCCCTCGTGCGGAGGGACGCTGCAGGAGACCACCGAGCCTTCCGCCCTGGCGTGCACCGGCTGCGGGCTGCGCTACCCGGTCGAGGAGGGCATTCCGGTGATGCTGATCGAAGAGGCGACCCGGCCCGATGATGACTGACGGGGCCGCCGGCGCCTCGCTCCGGCCTGTCCTGGCCGGTCCCGACCGGCTCCGCGCCGCCGCCGCGCTCGTGCTTCCCGAGATCGCGCCTGCCGGCGAAGCGATCGTGGCGGGGAGGGGAAGCTCCGTCATCGCGGCGCGGGTGGCGGCACTGGCCCTCGCCCCGCCGAGTGGCACCGTCACCGCCTCCGATCAGGAAGGGCTCCCGGCGTGGGCCGAGGAGCGACGCCCGCTCGTGATCGCCCTCTCCTCCGCCGACGACGGTGCGGACGTCCCGGCGGCGATCCGGGACGCCTCGCGGCTCGGGCTCCCCGCCGTCGTCGTGGCGGGCGACGGGGGCGCCGCCGCCGCGACTTCCGCCGGCTACCCGGTGGTTTCGTTCGCCGCAGCGCGGCAACCCGGTGCCGGGTTCGAGGGCGCCATCGTGGCGGCGGTGCGGATCCTTCATCGGGCCGGACTCGGCGACGACCCGCTCCCGGCGATCGAGGAGGCGGCGGGGGAGGTCGAGGCGCTCGCCGGCGGCGGATCCGGTCCCGGAGTGACGTTGGGATGGGACCTTGCCGATGCGCTCGCCGGATTTGTCCCGGTGATCCTCGGGGAAGGCGCCGTCGCGGCCCAGGCCGCGGCGCGGTGGGTGTCCCGGATGGGCGATGCGACGGTGGCGCCGGCCCACGCCGGGGAGATCTCCGAGCTGGCGCACGGCGCCACCTGGCGAGAGGGACTCGGCTGCGAGGCGCGTCTCGTCGTCCTCCGCGACCCTGCCGCGGTGCGGGCAGCCTCGGGCGGTGTCGATCCGACCGGGGCGCTGGAGCCGGGGAAGGTGGGGATGGCCGGGGAGGTGCGGGCCCTCGGGGCCGGCGTGCTGTCCCGCTTTTTCACCCTCGCTTTCGTCGGCGCCGCGACCTCGACCGCCATGGCCACGCCCGCCGTATCCCCTTCGTGAGAAGATCCGACGAGTTGACGACAGGAGGAGAGAACGCTGTGGACTACGACATCGCAGATCCGGGCCTCGCCGCGGACGGCGAACTCCGGATCGAATGGGCAGCCCGGCGCATGCCGGTGCTGGCGGCGATCGAGGAGCGCTTCGTGAGGGAGCGGCCCCTCGAAGGGCTCCGCATCGGCGCCTGCATGCATGTGACCAGCGAGACCGCCAACTTGATGCGGGTCTTGGTGGCCGGAGGCGCCGCGGTGACGTTGTGCGCCTCCAACCCGCTCTCGACCCAGGACGATGTCGCCGCGGCGCTCGTCGCTGGCGGGATCCCGGTATACGCCATCCGGGGCGAGGATGCCGATACGTTCTACCGCCACATCCACGCCGTGCTCGACACCGAACCGGCCCTGGTCTTCGACGACGGTGCCGACATGACCACCGTGCTCCACAAGGCGCGGGCTGACCAGCCGATCCTCGGCGGTATGGAGGAGACCACCACCGGGGTGATCCGGCTGCGGGCCATGGCGGGCGAGAAGGTGTTGCGCTTTCCGGTGGTGGCGGTGAACGACTCGGACACCAAGCACCTCTTCGACAACCGGCACGGCACCGGCCAGTCGTCCCTCGACGGTGTGCTGCGGGCCACCAACATCCTGTTCGCGGGCCGCACCGTCGTCGTCGCCGGGTACGGCGACTGCGGATGGGGGATCGCGATGAGGGCCGACGGGCTCGGGGCCGAGGTGGTCGTGGTGGAGAGCGACCCGGTCCGGGCGCTGTCGGCCGCCATGAACGGCTACCGGGTGATGACATCGCAGGACGCCGCCGCCATCGGCGACGTGTTCCTCACCGCCACCGGCGACATCCACGTCTTCCGCGAGGAGCATTTCGCGGTCATGCGCGACGGGGCGATCCTCGCCAACGCCGGACACTTCGACGTCGAGATCGACCTGGTGGCACTGGACCGTATGGCGACGTCGCGGCGTCGCATCAGGGACAGCCTCGAGGAGTACACCCTCCCCGACGGCCGCCGGCTCCTCGTCATCGCCGAGGGCAGGTTGGTGAATCTGAGTGCCGCCGAGGGGCATCCCGCCGATGTCATGGACATGTCCTTCGCCGACCAGGCGTTGGCGGCCGAATGGCTCGCCGCCCATGGGGCGTCGCTCGATCCCGACGTCTACACCCTGCCGCGTGAGCTGGATGAGGAGGTTGCCCGGCTCAAGCTCGCTGCCATGGGGGGCGGGGTGGAGGAGCTCACTCCCGAGCAGGTGGCGTACCTCGCGTCCTGGCAGGAGGGGACCTGACCTCGGGCGGGGTGACGCTCAGTCGCCGTCGGGGCTCTCGATGAGTTCGAACCGCGCCGGACGCTCGATGATGCGGGCCTCCGGGGAGCGGAGGTCGATGAGGACCCTGTCATCCTTGAGGGCGTTGGTTTCCGCGTTCCTCAGGACCTCCATGATCTCGTCCTCGTACAGCTCCTCCTTCTCGAGGAGGGCGTCGCGCAGGGCGACCACCAGGTAGCGATGCTCGGCGAGGAGCCGGGCGGTTTCCCGTCGCGCCTCGGTGAGGATGCGCTCCAGCGTCTTGCGGGCTCGGGCGTCGCCCACGACCTTGGACACCATGTTGTCCTGGAACACGCCACGGTCCATGGCCCGCAACGACACGAGTGAATCACCCATGCCGTACGAGCCGACCATGTCGGCGGCGACCTGGGTGGCCGCATGGAGATCGGACGCAGGTCCCGTTCCTGCCTCGCCGAAGAAGAGCTCCTCGGCGACCATGCCGCCGAAGGAGATCTGCACCATGGCTCGCATCTCCGAGGCGCGGCGGGTGAACCGCTCCTCCTCGTCGCGGTGGGCGAGCAGTCCGAGAGCGTCGTTGCGTTTCACGATGGAGAGCAGCTCGAGGCGGCGGTTGCCCACCAGGTAGGCCATGACGGCATGGCCCGATTCGTGGACCGCGATCGTGGTCCGCTCCTCGTCGGTGTAGTCGACCGGATGGGGCAGCCCGATCTCGACCTCCATCTGCGCCTGCTTGAGGTCGGCAGGAGTGAGTGCGCCCCGGTCGGCGCGAAGGGCGACGAGGAGCGCCTCGTCGAAGAGCCGCTCGAGGGATGCCGGGGTGTACCCCATCGTGGCCGCCGCCAGGCGGTCCCGCTCGGCGTCTTCGTCGAGGTCGGCGGTGTGCACCTTGGTGGCGAGGAAGTAGTCGATCAGTTCCCGGCGGTCGCGCCGTCCCGGGAGACCGAAATGGAGGATGCGATCGAACCGGCCGGGCCGGAGCAGGGCCGGGTCGAGCGAGTCGACCCGGTTGGTGGCGCCGATGAGCAGGATGTTGGAGAACCCGGGCCGGATCGTGCGGAACTGGCGGTGGGCGGGGAGGAAACGGTTGGCGAAGCGCACGAGGACGTTGCGCACCCGCTCGGGCCGGGTCGGCTCGTCGAAGCTCTGCATTTGGATGAGGAGTTCGTTGACGACCCCGCCGGTGCCCTGCGCCATCGCCGAGCGCTCGACCCGGGTCTGGGCGGCGTCGCGATATGCCGCGGCCGCGTCGACGTTGCCGCGGGTGCCGCCGATGGCGTCGATCTCTTCGATGAAGCCGATGGCGCCGCCGTCGCGCCGGGCGACCTTGCGCAGGGCGCGGAAGAAGGTGCGGATCTTGCGGGAGGTGGCGCCGTACCACATCGACTGGAACGCGGTGGAGGAGACGTAGAGGAACGGCACCCCGGCCTCACGCGCCATCGCCTTGGCGATGTGGGTCTTGCCGGTCCCGGGAGGTCCTTCGAAGAGCACGCCGCGGCGCGGGTTGCCGCCCATCTCGGAGCGGAACCGGGCATGGTTGAGGAACACGTCGAGGGTGTGACGGACCTCGCCGAGGACGCCGCCCAGGCCGCGGACGTCGTCGAATCCGACCTCGATCTGTTCCGGGAGGTAGATCGTGTGGGGGGAACGGCCGTTGCCCAGCATCGGGAGCACGATGACCAGGCCGAGGATGAGGATGAGCGCCAGGCCGGGGAGCCACAAGATGGCGTTCGGTCCGAAGTTCGGCATGCCGGGCGACACCGGGTTGCCGGTGAGGATCCGCCACCACAACCACAGGCCAACCGGACCGAGCACGAAGAGGACTCGCCGCAGCCGGCGTCTCCTGTCGCGCTCCCGAGCCTCTGCCACATCGATCGCCATGTCGCCTCCCGATCTGTGCCCGTTCCGAACCCTATACCACTACGCGTGTCCGTGCGCCCACGATTGGTGACTTCACCAACAATGGGCTAGCCGGACCGACCCGGTTCGTGTCGGGCCTCGCCGATACGGTGGCGCGATGACCGTGTGTCTGGCATGTGGCCGTTGGGGGAGTGGCGAGAACGGCCTCTGCCCGCCGTGTCGTCGCTCCATGGTGAGAGCCCCTTTCACCCTCCTCCCGTCCGGGCTCGTCGTCCACAGTGGGTTCCTCCATCAGGGAGCGGCCCGCCGCCTGGTGCACCGTCTCAAGTACGGGGGCCTGACGCAGGTGGGCGCCCTCATGGGCGAGGTGCTCGCACCGCTGGTGCCGTCCTCCGCCACCGCCGTGGTACCTGTGCCGCGGGCGCGGCTGCGCCGCGCCACCCACGGGATCGACCCTGCGGAGGTCCTCGCCTCCGCGGTGGCGGCCCGCTGCGGGCTCCCGCTGGTGACGGCCCTCCGCGCCGGGCTGTGGTGGCCGCGCCACGCCGGTCGGGGTCGGGCGGGACGCACCGCAGCCCGCTACCGGGTGATGCGGCGGCTGCCGCCCGGCGCGGTGCTGATCGACGACGTGCTCACCACCGGCGCCACCCTGCAATCGGCGGCGGCCGCCCTCGGCGTCGCCCCCTGCGCCGCCCTCACCGCCACGGTGGCGAGGTGAGGCCGCTCCACCCACACCGCGGCCCAGCGTCTCCGCGGCCGATGCGGCACCCCCTCGCGCATCGCGGCGGCGCGAGTAGAGTCGGAAGTGGCCCGCCGAACAGGCCGAGCGAACCCCTGGAGACTGCGTGGCGGCACCATGTGGGGAGAGGGCGACGACCGAGGGTCGGCTCCGCCCATCGCGCCGGCAGTGCGGGCTTGCCCCAGGTTCGAGTTCCCGCCTGATTCAACAATCGATGCGGTGGCGTCGATGAATGCAACGACGAGCGGAAAGGAGCACACGTGGACGTTCGCGTGCACGGGAGGAACCTTCATGTTGCCGAAGACGTGGCGGAGATCGCCATCGAGAAGGTGCAGCATGCCAGCCGGATCTTCGACGACGGCGGCTCCGCCGACGTGGAGTTCTCCGAGCGCCACAACCCGAGCGCAACGGAGGAGAACTTCCGGGTGGAGATCACGACCCGCGTCGCCAGTCACACCGTCCGGGTCGAGGCCGGGGGCGTCGACGACCGAGCGGCGCTCGATGTCGCCGTCGACAAGTTCGAGCGCCAGCTCCGCCGACTCAAGGAACGCTTGATTCAGCGGTCACGCAAAACGGCGGACAAACGCCTCAATCCCGTGTCGGCCATCTCCGATGTACAGGAGACGGGCCACTACCCCAGGGTCGTGAAGACCAAACGGTTTGCGATGAGGCCCATGACGTCGGAGGAGGCCGCGTTGCAGATGGAGATGCTCGGACACGACTTCTTCTTCTTTCTCGATGCTGAGAGCGGCAACCACTGCGTCCTGTACCACCGACACGACGGAACGCTAGGACTGATCGAACCCGAATGACTCGCCTTCTCGTAGTCGACGACATTCCGCTCTTCCGGGCCGGGTTGACCTCGGCGCTGGCCGACGCGGGATTCGATGTGGTCGGTGAAGCCGGCCACGCCGAGGCAGCGGTAGGCCAGGCCGAGCATCTGCAACCCGACCTGGTGCTGCTCGATGTCCTCATGCCGGGGCTGTCCGGGCTCGACGTCGTCGAGAAGATCCTGGCAGTGTCGCCGGGATCGAAGGTGATCCTGCTCACCGGGAGCGAATCCGAGGAAGACCTGCTCACCGGCCTTCGCACCGGCGCTCGTGGCTACATCGTGAAGGACACCCCCTTCGAGAACCTGGTGGATGCGCTCGAGGCCGTGAACCGCGGCGGTGCCGCCCTCTCGCCGCAGATGGCGGGGAAGCTGTTCGATGTGTGTCGCCAGCTCCTGCGCCACCAAGAATTGCTCCAGGCCCGCAAGCCCACCCTCACCGGGCGGGAGATCGAGGTGTTGCAGCTCGTCGCCCGAGGCATGACGAGTCGCCAGATCGGTCGCGACCTGTACATCTCCGAGAACACGGTCAAGAACCACATCCGCAACATTCTCGACAAACTCGGGCTGCATTCCCGCAACGAAGCGGTGCTGTACGCGGTGCGCGAGAAGTTGATCTCGATCGGATGAGGGAATGGCTTTCACATCCGGTCGCGCGCCCGATTTCGTAGGCCGGGTCGTCGATGCCCTCGGAGTGGCGTGGACCACGTACACGCTGTATCCGGATCCGGCCGCCCAGGCCCCCTTCGAGTGGGCCGTTGACGCCCTCTCGGTCGATCTGAAGCACTCGGTCACGCTGGTCATCGGCCCAGGCAGCTTCTTCCACGAAACCGACGAGATCCGGGCCTCCGAAGGTGCCGTCCGGCTCGCCCGCGAGCTGTTCCTCCATGACATCGAGTACCTCCGCTTCAAGGGGAACACCACCGCCGACGGCCTCGTCGGCTTCTTCCAGGCCATCGAACTCGACGACGGGGAGGTGCGGTCTCGCGGCGGGATCGTGTCGGTGCTCGAGAAGGTGCCGGGAACCGGTATCGAGGTCTACGAACGGGGCCTGCTCGTGATGGGGGCGGGGCACGACACGGGGGAGGAAGCGGAGCACGACGCCACCACGTTGCGGCTCTCCACCGCGGCGGCGGCCGCCGCCCGCGGCGCCGCTCCCGACGAGATCGCCAACCTCCTGGTGCAGGACGACAGCCCGATGGGCGCGGTGGCCACCGAATTCCTCGACACCTATCGCGACCTCTACGACCACGCCCTCGAGGTTGCCGCCAACGACGACGACACCGACTCGACCCCGCTCCATCAGGGCGCCCACGACCCGTGGCGCGGGTTCCGCTCGTTCGTCGAGGCGTTCTTCTACCTGCCCCGCGGCGATCAGGTCAGGGTGCTCGAAGCGGCGCTCGACGACACCGCCAGCGCCGCCAATCGGACCTTCCTCGGGCAGCTGTCATCCGCCGACTTCGCCGACTTCCTGCCCGATCTGTCGGATTCGACCACCGAGCGTCTCATGGCGTTCGCCACGGTGGTGGCAGAGAAGACCGGACGGTCGCCCGGCGAGCTGATGGAAGGGCTCCAGGCGGCCCGTTCCGGCGTGCCGGGCCGCAGCGGGATGACCGAGCGGGTGAGCGAGGTGCTCGCCGCGGTGAACCGCGACCCGGTCGAGTCCGAGGACCTCATCCGCGATCTGCGAGAGCGCCTCACCCTCAGCGAGGACGTCGACCGGCTCGGTACCGACATCTTGCGCGGCCTGCTGCAGTGCGAGACCCGCGACGACCGGTTTCACCGCGTGCTGCGAGTCTGGACCGGCCGGGTGTCCCGCGCCCTCCGGGACGGCAAGTTCGAGAAGGCGCGTGTGTTGCTCACCTCGGTGCTCGACGATCCTCCGTACGCCGAGTCCCGCGACGAGATGGTGCGCGACGCCATGCGGTACGTCGCCGGTCGCGACACCCTCCAGATCATCGTGGAGCAGCAGCAGGGCAACGAGGTTCCCCCCGAGATCCTCGACATCTTCGAGACGATGGGGCTGGTGGTGGCCGACGCCCTCGTGGCCCAGCTCGCCGAGGCGTCGGACCGCCACAACCGGAGGGTGCTCACCGAGCTCATCACCCGCGCCATCCGGGAAGATCCCGCAGTGGTGCTCCCGTACCTGTCGGGGCGCCCCTGGTACTTGCTGCGCAACCTCGCCATCGCGCTCGGCAAGACCGGGCAGGCCAACGCAGTTCCGGGGCTGCTGCGCATGCTCAATCACGACGACCATCGGGTCCGGACCGAGGCGCTTCGCTCCATTCTGCGGATCCAGGGACCGGAGGCGGTCCCCACCCTGATCCGCATGATGGGCGACCCCCACGAACGGGTACGCCACGCCGCCGCCGGGCTCGCCCGCGCCGTCGACCGCCAAGGCATCGATGCCCTGCTCATCGCCGAGCTCGACTCCGATCGGCTCTCGACCGAGGCCGCCTGCGACGTCGTCGCGCTGCTGGGCTCGCTGGTCACGCCGAGTGGAGCGGACGCGCTCGCCCGGCTGGCGAGGCGCCGATTCGTGTTTCGCAAGCGGCAGCGCGCCATCCGGGACGCGGCCCGGGCTGCCTTGGAGAAGGGGTCACCATGAGCGAGAGGCTCTCGTCTGCGTTCCTGCGAGCCTTGCGACGGCTGGTCCGGCAGGTGTCGCTGTACCCGGACCGGCATCCCCTCACGACCGAGGCGCTCATCGGGTGCCAGGACGCGGCCCAGGACCTCGCCAACGTGGCGCCCGAGACCATCATCTCGATTCTCGAGAACGCCTTCTACTACGACCGCAGCCTGCTGGCCCACACCTCGCTCGAGTTCCACGTGCTGCTCGGCGAGATGAAACAACGTGAGATCGAGTCGATCACCCTGCTCCATCCGGTGTCCGGACCTGACCTCACCGACCTCGCCAAGTTCATCGCCGGCATCGCCGACGACCTGCCCGCCGACGGCACCATCCGGCTCAACGACAGCCACCTCAGCCACGCCGACATCACCACCAACCCGATGTCGGGGCTGCGCGGGGCGTACACCGAATCAATGGATGCGCTCCGTCTCTCGATCGCCACCATGGCGAGCGACCGCGAGATCGAGCTCACCTCCGTGGTCTCCGCCGTGGAGAGCCTGTTCGAGCACACGGTGTCGCAGCCGGGCGCCAGCCTGCTGCTGTCGACGGTGAAGAGCCACGACGAGTACACCTTCTTCCACTCGGTCAACACCGGGATCCTGGCGCTGGCCTTCGGGCGCTCCCTCGGGATCGACCGTGCCGAGCTGGTGCCGATCGGGGTGGGGGCGGTGTTGCACGACATCGGCAAGGTCGCGGTGTCCTCCGCCACCCTCAACTGGCCGGGGACTCTGGACGACGAGCAGTGGCGCGAGATCAAGATCCATCCCCAGGAGGGCGGCCTCGCCATCATGGCCGCCGGAGGCCCCGGTCACGAGATCGCGGCGACGGTCGCCTTCGAGCACCACGCCCGCTTCGACGGGGCCGGATACCCCGAAATCGACCGCGCCCAGCCGCCACGGATCTTCAGTCGCCTGGTGACCGTCGTCGACACCTACGACGCCATCACCACGCGCCGCGCCTACCGGCGGGCCGAGACCCCGCACCGGGCCCTCAAGGTGCTGCTCGGCGGGATGGGCGGTGCCTACGACCCCGACCTGGTGCGCGCCTTCATCCGCATGATGGGCATATTCCCTCCCGGGTCCGTGCTCGAGATGGAGGGTGGAGAGCTGGTGGTGGTGGTCGACCGGGTCGACACGGAAGGGGTCCCGCTCCCCGGGCTGCTGGTGAAGGCGCCGAGCGGCGAGTCGATCGAGCCGGAGCCCTATCAGATCGTGGTCGACCGGGTGGTGCGCCAGGTGCTGCCCCAGCAGGCCGGAGTGGATCCCGCGTCACTGATCGAGGCCTTCGGTGAGCTGAACGCCCACATCACCTGATCGCCCGCGCGCCTTCCGCAACCCGGGGGCGCTCCTAGTATGGGTGTCCCATGTCTGTCTTCAGCAAGGTCCTCAGATTCGGAGAGGGCAAGCGGCTGAAGGAGCTCGAGCAGCTAGTCAGCTGTGTCAACGGGCTTGAACCCGAGTTCCACGCGTTGAGCGACGCCGAGCTGCGGGCCAAGACCGCCGAGTTCCGGGAGCGGCTCGACTCCGGCGAAACCCTCGACTCCATCGAGTGCGAGGCATTCGCCGCGGTGCGCGAAGCCGCGATCCGGGTGCTCGGGCAGCGTCCCTTCGACGTCCAGATCATCGGTGCCGGAGCGCTCCACCGGGGCATGATCGCCGAGATGAAGACCGGCGAAGGCAAGACCCTCGTGTCCACCATGCCGTCCTACCTCAACGGGCTCGGCGGAGCCGGGGTGCACCTCGTCACCGTCAACGACTACCTGGCTCGCCGCGATGCCGAATGGATGGGGAGCATCCATCGCTTCCTCGGGCTCGAGGTGGGTCTGATCCAGGCCGACATGACCCCGGCCGAGCGCCGCCCCGCCTACGCCGCCGACATCACCTACGGCACCAACAACGAGTTCGGCTTCGACTACCTGCGCGACAACATGGCGATGCAGGCTCCCAGCATGGTGCAACGCGGCCATGCTTTCGCCATTGTCGACGAGGTGGACTCGATCCTCATCGACGAAGCCCGAACCCCGCTCATCATCAGCGGTCGGGTGGGGGAGACGGGCAAGTGGTATCGCGACTTCGCTCGGATCGCGACCCGGCTGCAGAAGGACGTCCACTACGAGGTGGACGAGAAGAAGCGCCAGGTCGTCACCACCGAGGAAGGCGTCCACCGGGTCGAGCAGATCCTGGGCGTCGACAACATGTACGACTTCTCCAACGTCGACCTCATCCACCACCTCGATGTCGCCCTCAAGGCCAAGGAGCTCTACCAGCGCGACGTCGACTACCTCATCAAGAACGGCGAGATCAAGATCGTCGACGAGTTCACCGGACGGGTGCTGGAGGGACGCCGCTACTCGGAGGGCCTCCACCAGGGCATCGAGGCCAAAGAGGGCGTCAAGATCAAAGAGGAGAACCAGACCCTCGCCACCATCACCCTCCAGAACTACTTCCGCATGTACGAGAAGCTGGCGGGCATGACCGGTACCGCCATCACCGAGGCGGGCGAGTTCGCCGAGATCTACAACCTCGAAGTCGTCGAGATCCCCACCAACGAGCCGATCGCCCGCGACGACAAACCGGATCTGGTCTACATCGACGAGGACGCCAAGTTCGACGCCCTCGTCGAGGACATCGTCGGCCGCAACGACGCCGGGCAGCCGATCCTGGTGGGCACCGTCTCCATCGAGAAGTCGGAGCGGCTCGCCGAGTACCTGAAGCGACGCGGCGTCCGCCACGAGGTCCTCAACGCCAAGCACCACGAGAGGGAGGGTTCGATCATCGCGCAGGCGGGCAGGTTCGGGGCAGTGACGGTGGCCACCAACATGGCCGGGCGTGGCGTCGACATCAAGCTGGGCGGCAGTCCCGAGGAGCTGGCCAAGGCCGAGGTGCGCAAGCGAGGGCTCGAGCCCGAGTCGGACGAGTACCAGCCGACGTATCAGGAGGCCTTCGACCGGTACACGGCGGAGACCGCCAACGAACGCGAGAAGATCCTCGAGCTGGGCGGCCTCTACGTGCTCGGCACCGAGCGTCACGATTCGCGGCGGATCGACAACCAGTTGCGGGGCCGGTCGGGCCGCCAGGGAGATCCCGGCGAATCGCGCTTCTACCTGTCGCTGGAGGACGACCTGATGCGCCGTTTCGCCAACGATCGGGTGGCGTCGATCATGGCGCGGCTCCGGATCCCGCGCGACGTCCCGATCGAGGCCAAGATGGTGTCGAAGGCCATCGAACGCGCCCAGAGCCAGGTCGAGGCCCAGAACTTCGAAATCCGCAAGGACGTCCTCAAGTACGACGAGGTGATGAACACCCAGCGGGAGATCATCTACAAGTGGCGCAACCAGATCCTGCTCGGCGGTGAGACCCGGGAGCTGATCGACCAGTGGCGGAGCGAGGTCGTCGAGCAGCAGGTGCTCGAGATGACCCGCGGGGTCGCGGCCGACGACTGGGACTGGGACGAGCTGTCGGCCCGCATGATCGCCCTCGATGGCTCCGATCTGAAACGGGATTCCTTCGACCACCCGGAGGATCTGGAGGAGTTCGAGGTGGTGGAGGCCTACCAGGACGAAGCCGAGGCCCGGTACGCGGCGCGCGAAGAGGAGATCGGCGTCGACGTGATGCGCCGCCTGGAACGCACGGTGGCGATGTCGATCATCGACAACAAATGGCGGGAGCATCTGGCCGAGATGGACTACCTGCGCTCCGGGATCGGGCTGCGGGCGATGGGCCAGAAAGACCCACTGGTCGAGTATCAGCGGGAGGGCTACGACCTGTTCGCCGAAATGGTCGACTCGGTCAAGCTCGACGCGGTCCGCTACATGTACCACGTCCAGGTGGTCAAGCAGGAGGCGCCGCCGACCCCCAAGGTGGTGCAGACCTCGGGGCCGACCGTTCCGAAGCGGGCGGTGCGGGTCACCGACAAGGTGGGACGCAACGATCCGTGCCCCTGCGGTTCGGGCCGCAAGTACAAGCACTGTCACGGCCGGCCCGGTGGCCCGCCCGTGACGGCGTGAGGCGCCGCCGCCGGTTGGCCCGGGTAGCCTGCCGCTCATGAACGACACCGATCCCCGCGCTCTTCTCAAGGAACTCCGGTCCCGGCTCGACGACGCCCGGAGGTTCCTTTGACGTCGAAGGCAAAGCCACCGAGCTCGCCGGACTGAGGGAGGCCGTCTCGGCCCCCGACCTGTGGGACGACCCGAATCGGGCCCGTGCCGTCACCCGCAAGCTGGCGCGGTACGAGGGGACCATCGCTCGCGTCGAGGGCCTCGCCTCCACCCTGGACGATGCCGAGCTGCTGCTCGAGATGGCCCACGAGGAGAGCGACGCCGCGGCGGCGCAGGAGGTAGCCGCCGAGCTGGCGACGACCGAGACGAGTCTCGGCGAATTGGAGCGGGAGACCCTGTTCTTCGGCCGGTACGACGATCACACCGCCATCGTCAGCGTCCACGCCGGCGCCGGGGGAGTGGACGCCCAGGACTGGGCCGAGATGCTGCTCCGCATGTACGTCCGGTTCCTGGAGCGCACCTCGTTCGACGTCGAGATCGATGAGATCCTTCCCGGCGACGAAGCCGGCATCAAGTCGGCCACCCTCACCGTGCGGGGCGACTACGCCTACGGCACCTTCGAGGGGGAGCGGGGCGTGCACCGGTTGGTGCGGATCAGCCCGTTCGACGCCGCGTCGCGGCGCCACACCTCCTTCGCCGGGGTGGACGTGATCCCCGAGGTGGCGGTCGAGGACGTCGAGATCGATCCCGACGACCTCAGGGTCGAGACCTTCCGTTCCCAGGGGGCGGGAGGCCAGCACGTCAACGTCACCGACTCTGCGGTCCGCATCACCCACGTGCCGACCGGCGTGGTGGTGAGCTGCCAGGCGGAGCGGTCACAGATCCAGAACCGGGCTCGCGCCATGCAGCTGCTGGCGGCCCGCTTGGCGGAACGGGCCCGCCTCGAGCAGCTGGAGAAGGTCGACGCCATCCGGGGAGAACAGACCGAGGCCGGATGGGGCCGCCAGATCCGCTCCTACGTGCTCCAGCCCTACCAGCTCGTCAAGGATCTCCGCACCGATCTCGAGGTCGGCAACGTGCAGGGGGTGCTCGACGGGGACATCGAAGGCTTCATCGACTCGTACCTGCATTGGCGAAGGTCGCAGCGTTCCGAGTAGCGAAGCTTTGTCTACCTACCGCCCCGGGGTAGCATGCCCTCCGGCGGCGGAGGGGCCCCGAGCAGCGTATCGCGAGCGTCGCCCCCGGCGTTCCGTGATCTGAGGGTATTCCATGATCCGTCTCCAGAACGTGACGAAGGTCTACGACGGCAGCGTGGTCGCCGCCAAGGACGTCAGCCTCGACATCGCCAAGGGCGAGTTCGTGTTCCTCGTCGGCCCTTCGGGCTCGGGCAAGTCCACCCTCATCCGCCTCATGATGCGGGAGGAGCGTCCCACCAACGGCGACATCTGGGTCGCCGGCAAGCACGCCTCCGACCTGGCATCGTGGAAGGTGCCGCACCTGCGCCGCTCCATCGGCACCGTGTTCCAGGACTTCAAGCTGCTTCCGCACAAGACCGTGTACGAGAACGTGGCGTTCGCGCTCGAGGTGACGGGCCGTCCCCGCAGCATCGTCCGCAATCAGGTGCCGCAGGTCCTCAAGTTGGTCGGGCTCTCCGCCAAGGCCGATCGCTACCCGCGCCAGCTCTCGGGTGGTGAGCAACAGCGGGTGTCGGTGGCGCGAGCCTTCGTCAACCGTCCTCTCATCGTGTTCGCCGACGAACCGACCGGGAACCTCGACCCGGCGACGTCGGTGGGCATCATGCGGATCCTCGATCGCATCAACCGCACCGGGACGACGGTGGTGATGGCGACCCATGATCACGCCATCGTCGACGCCATGCGGCGCCGGGTCGTGCAGCTGGACCGGGGCCGGGTGGTACGGGACCAGAGCCGCGGCGTATACGAGCGCCGGCCGGAACGGGTCGCCGCCCCCGCCACCACCGAGGAGGTCGAGGTCGTCACGCCGCCCGGGGTCACCGCTGAGGCTCCCCCCGAGCCGGCCGTCCCCGAGGCGCCGCCGGCGGCCGTGTCCCCGGAGGCGCCGGTCGCCGAGCCGCCGGTCGTGGAGGACTCCGCCGAGGAGGCCGAGGCCGACGAGACCGCGCCCGAGGCGATCGC
>CAZQUB010000012.1:0-33279 GCA_964596225.1 uncultured Acidimicrobiaceae bacterium | reverse complement strand
TCATCCGCAGCAACCTGCGGCTCGTGATCTCGATCGCCAAGCGGTACACGGGACGCGGCCTCGACCTGCTCGACCTCATCCAGGAAGGGAATCTCGGCTTGATCCGCGCCGTCGAGAAGTTCGATTGGCGCAAGGGTTTCAAGTTCTCCACCTACGCCACCTGGTGGATCCGGCAGGCGATCACCCGCGGCCTCGGCAACTCGGGGCGCACCATCCGCCTCCCGGTCCACATGGTCGACGTGGTGCGCACCGTGCAGGAGACGGAGGCTGCCCTCCAGGACGCCTACCGGCGCCGTCCCACCGTGACCGAGATCGCCGAGATCAGCGGCCTCGACGAGGACAAGATCACCATCGCCCTCACCACCCCCGAGGACTGCATCTCGCTCGACCGCCCCGTCGGCGAGGACGGGGACGCCAGCCTGGGTGACTTCGTCGAGGATGCCGCGGCGGAAGACCCCTTCCTGGTCGTCGCCGAAGGGGCACGGCGTGAGCATCTCGACAAGGCCCTCGCCATGCTCGACGAACGGGAGCGGCTCGTGATCACGCTCCGCTACGGGCTCAACGGCGAGACGCCGCGCACCCTCTCGGACGTGGGCAAGTCACTGGGGATCACCCGGGAGCGGGTCCGCCAGATCGAGACCCGGGCCCTCGGCAAGCTGCGCCACCCCGCCGCCGCCTACGACCTGGAGAGCCTGCTCTGAGGAGCCGGGCCGGTCAGAAGAGCCGCAGCGTCGCCGGATCGGTCCCGACCAACTCGTCGTAGTCGACTTCGATCCAGGTGATGCCACGATCCGCCGCGAGGAGCCGCGCCTGCGGCTTGATCCGCTGGGCCACCAGCATGCCCCGCACCGGGGCGAGCCGCTCATCCCGACCGAGGAACTCCAGGTAGCGACCGAGCTGCTCGACGCCGTCGATCTCCCCCCGCCGCTTCACCTCGATCACCACCGTGGACCCGTCGGCGCCCCGGCACAGCAGGTCGACGGGCCCGACCGGGGTCGGGTACTCCCGCCTGATCAGCGTCATGCCTTCTTCGAGCAGTCCGACCCGTTCGGCGAGCAGCGCCTGCAGTTCCGCCTCGACCCCGTCCTTCTGGAGACCCGGGTCGTCACCCAGCTCGATGCTGGTCTCGAAATGGACCTCGGCGATGGTGATGGTGAGCCGTTCCCCCTTGGGATTGGTCACGATCCAGCGCCCCTCCTCCTCGGTGAGGGTATTGGGGGCGTTCATCCAGTTGAGCGGCTTGTAGGCGCCCCCGTCGGCGTGGACCGCCACACAGCCGTCGGCCTTGACCATCACCAGGCGGGTGGCCATGGGGAGGTACGCCTTGAGCCGCCCCTCGTACTCGACGCTGCACTCGGCGACCAGAATCCGCATCCCGTCGAGCGTAGTGGCCGCTCGCCGTGCCGGCGGCGGTGATCAGCCGACCGCGCCCACCATCTGCAGCTCGATGAGGCGGTTGAGCTCGACGGCGTACTCCATCGGGAGTTCCTTGACAATCGGCTCGATGAATCCCGCCACGATCATGGCCGTCGCCTCCGCCTCGGTGAGGCCGCGGCTCATCAGGTAGAAGAGCTGCTCCTCCCCCACCTTGGAAACGGTGGCTTCGTGGCCCATGTCGATGTTGGACTCCTCGATCTCCATGTACGGGTAGGTGTCGGAACGGGAAGCCTCGTCGAGGATGAGGGCGTCGCAGCGCACGAAGGACTTGGAGTGCTCCGCCCCCGGCTCGACCCGGACCAGACCCCGGTAACCGGCCCGGCCGCCGTCCTTGGAGATCGACTTCGAGGTGATCAGCGACGACGTGTTGGGGGCGACGTGCACCATCTTGGCGCCGGCGTCGAGGTGCTGGCCTTCACCGGCGAAGGCGATGGAGAGCACCTCACCGTGGGCGCCCTCCTCCATCAGCCACACCGCCGGGTACTTCATGGTGAGCTTCGACCCGAGGTTGCCGTCGATCCACTCCATGGTGGCGTTGCGGTAGGCGGCGGCCCGCTTCGTGACCAGGTTGTAGACGTTGTTGGACCAGTTCTGGATCGTCGTATAGCGGCAGCGGGCGCCCTCCTTGACGACGATCTCGACCACCGCGGCGTGCAGCGAATCGCTGCTGTAGGTGGGGGCCGAGCAGCCCTCCACGTAGTGGCAGTAGGCGCCCTCGTCCACGATGATCAGGGTCCGCTCGAACTGGCCCATGTTCTGGGCGTTGATGCGGAAGTAGGCCTGGAGCGGCTGGTCGAGATGCACGCCGGGGGGAACGTAGATGAAGCTGCCGCCCGACCACACCGCCGAGTTGAGGGCGGCGTACTTGTTGTCGTTGGGCGGGATGATGGTGCCGAAGTACTGGCGCACCAGATCGGGGTGTTCGCGCAGCGCGGTGTCCATGTCGGAGAAGAACACGCCGAGGGACGCCAGGTCCTCCCGGTTGCGGTGGTAGACGACCTCGGATTCGTACTGGGCGGTGACGCCGGCGAGGTACTTGCGCTCCGCCTCGGGGATGCCCAGCTTCTCGTAGGTCTTCTTGATGGACTCGGGCACCATGTCCCAGTCCTTCGTCTGCCCCTCGGTCGGCTTGATGTAGTAGTAGATGTCGTCGAGGTCGATCTCGTTGAGGTCGCCGTCGCCGCCCCATTGCGGGACCGGCTTGCGCAGGAACCGCTGGTACGCCTTGAGCCGGAACTCCAGCATCCATTCGGGCTCGTGCTTCATCGCCGACATCTGGCGGATGATGTCCTCGTTGAGGCCCTTCTCGGGTTTGAAGACGTAGTCTTCCTCGTCGGCCCACCCGAGCTGGTACCCGCCGAGATCAACATCAACGGTGGTCATCGAGCCACGCTCCTCACGACGTCACGGTTAATTTCCACTATACCCATAGGTGGATTGTCTCATGCCGGTCCCACCGGCACAACCGCGGGCAGGACGCTAGCCCGCCGGCCCCGGCGCCGGAAATGTGGCGATCCCGCCGGGACGGTGGTGTGGGAGTGGGGGAAGACCGGGACCGACCCGGCGGGACCGCACACGTGTCAACGTCGTGGACCCGTCCCGTGTTCCGCCGTACCGGGTCGGGAACCGGGCTCGTAGGCTTGCCCCCATGCCCGTCATCGTGATCGGAGCCGACACCGCGACCGGCGCCGCGATCGTCGCCGCCCTGGTCGATCAGAGCGCGGAGCTCCGTGTGTTCGTCAGCGATCCCACCTCTCTGGTCGATCTCCCCGGCCCGGTCCGGGTGGCGGTGGGCGACGTCTCCGATGGCAGCCACATCGGCGCCGCGGCGCACGACGCCTTCTGTGCCGTCGTCATCGAAGAGGCCGCAGGTGACGATCGGCCCCGAGCTTTCGCCAGCGATCCGGGCGCGGTGTTGGCGCAATGGGCGGACGGACTATCCGACGCCGGGGTGCACCGCTGCATCTGGGTGGGTGCCCCCGCCACCGCGGACCGGTTTCGCGGCGTTGCTCCCGAGCTGGCGGTGGTGGACCCGCGAGGTCGCGCTCTGAAGGAGGTCGCGGCCGAGGTGGCGGCGATCGACGAGGCGGGACGGCTCGATCTGGATCCGTGAACCGGACCTGCGCCTAGAACACCTCCGGGCACCATGGCGCCCGGTCCCAGCGGAACATGGTGTCGGCCGCCACCACCGCCTCGGACGCTCCGTCGATCAGACCGGCATCGGCGAGCATGGTGGCGCTCCGGCCCCCGAGGTAGAGGGCCGCCAGGGTGGACGCGGTCAGTGTGAGGTCCGGCTCGGCGGTGCTGCGCGTGCACGCCCCGGCGCCATGCTCGACGGTGAGCCGGTACGTGCCGTCGTTCCACGGGCAGTAGGTGTCGACGACCCGTACCACCAGCGTCCCGTCCCCTTGGTAGCGGCGGCCGGCGAGGGCGGCGGAAACATCGATGAGGCGCACCCACAGGGTGTCGTGGACGCGCCGCTCGACACGGCGGCCGTCGGTCGCCAGCCAGATCAGCGGGGCGTCGACCGGGGCGTTCTCCCATCGCACCCTCGGGTACAGATCGATACGGCTCAGGTAGCGCCACAGGGCCCGCTCGGTGTCGCCGTCGCCCGCGATCACCTCGGACACCTGCACCTCGCCCACGGAATGCCCGCCTTCCCAGTGCGAATTCAGCCGGTAGCTGGCGTAGCCGGTGATCGTGGCGCCGTCCGCCGCGACCACGTAGCGGAGGGCCGTGGCCCCGTGGCGCCACTGCGGAGGGTCGAACAGGATCCGGTCCTCCCACCACGCCCGGCTCCGCCCCAGCATCCCAGGGCGCCGGCGCGCCCGCTCGTAGACGGCAGGGACCACCTCGCGAGCTGCATTCGCGTCGAGCTGGGTAAGGGTGCGACCACCCGAGTCTCCCTCGATGTGGATCTGCGGCGCCTCGAAGGCGAGGGCCACCCCATCGACGGCAGGGCCGAACCCGAAGCGGCCGTAGATCGGCCATTCCGCCGCCCACAGCCCGCCGAGCGGATCGCCCCGCTCGTGGGCCTGATCCATGTAGACCCGCACCATCGACGACATCACCCCCCGGCGCCGATGGGTGGGCCGCACCGTCATCATGGTGAGGCCGGCGAGCGAGAGCACTCCGCCGGGCACGGTGAGGTCGAACGGCATGTCGGCGGAGGTGCCGACGATGGTGGCCCCGTCGAAGGCGGTGGCGGTGCGATCGAGAGGATGAGTCGCGGCGAACCGTCCCTCGAGTTCCTCGAGGTACTCGCCGCCGAACACGTCGATGCAGGCACGCTGGAAATCGGGAATCTCGCCCTCGGTGATCGGTCGGATGACGATGGCCATTGCGGCAAGTTATCAGGTCGTCACGGCCAGCGGACATCTCACGCTGCGATAGGATCGCCCTCCGCGACAAGAGGAGGGCACCAATGGGTCCGATCCGCATCGCCGCCCAGCTGCACCCTCAACACGCCGACTATGCAGACATCCGGCGCGGTGTCGCCGCGGCAGAGGAGGCCGGGGTCGACCTCGTCCTCACCTGGGACCACTTCTACCCCCTCTACGGTGATCCCAACGGCAAGCATCTCGAGTGCTGGACGATGCTGGCGGCCTGGGCCGAGGCCACCGAGTCGGTCGAGATCGGTGCGTTGGTCACCTGCAACTCGTACCGGAATCCCCAACTCCTGGCCGACATGGCGCGCACCGTCGATCACATCTCGGGCGGTCGCCTCATCCTCGGGATCGGGTCGGGATGGTTCCGCCGCGACTTCGAGGAGTACGGCTACACGTTCGGCACCGCCGGAGAACGGCTCCGGGCGCTCGATCGCGACCTTCCGCTCATCAAACGGCGCTGGGCGTCCCTCAACCCGCCGCCTACCCGTCCCATCCCCGTCATGGTGGGGGGCGGCGGCGAGAAGGTGACGCTGCGCATCGTGGCCGAGCAGGCTGACATCTGGCATGCCTTCGGGTCCCCCGAGACGATGCGTCACAAGAGCGCCGTCCTCGACGAGTGGTGCGCCAAAGTGGGGAGGGATCCCCACGAGATCGAACGGTCCACCGGGATCGACTGGGGGAACATCAAGGGTGACCCGATCGAGGTGGGCGAGGCCTACCACGCGATGGGAATCCGACTCTTCACCTTCGGCATCAACGGTCCCGCCTACGATCTGACCCCGCTCGAGCCGTGGCTGGCGTGGCGGGACGCCAGGAACGCCGGCTGACGGTCACGACTCGGCGGCGTGCCCGGCGCGGTAGCGGATGACCGAGCCCGGCTCTTGCAGCACGTCCCGGCTCGCCGCATCAGGGACAGGCACTCCCGCCACCGTCTCCACCGGGATCACCCCGGCCCATATAGGCAGGTCCTCGTCGTCCTCCTCGTCGTGCGGGGGCCCGGCCCGCACCTTGGCCGAGGCCTCGTCGATGGCGAGCGCGACCACCAAGGTCGCCTTCATCTCCTTGTCGGTGATCGGCCGCACCTCGTCCCACCGTCCCGGGATGACGTGCTCGGTCACCGCCCGGAGCGCCGCCAGCTTCTCGTCACGATCGGCGACGAGGCGGGCGGTGCCGAACACCATCGCCGATCGGTAGTTCATCGAACTGTTGAAGGCCGACCGCGCCAGCACCAGGCCGTCGATCAGGGTGACGGTGACACAGACCTCGGCGCCGGTCTTGAGATGGCGCAGCATGCGGGACGCGGGCGATCCGTGAAAGTAGAGGGTGTCCCCGACCCGGGCATGGATGGTGGGCAGCACGACCGGGGCACCGTCGTCGACGAAACCGACGTGGCAGATCGAGGCGGTGTCGAGAATCGCGTCGATGGTGTCGCGCGTGTAGTGGGCCCGATCGGCCTTGCGGCGAACTTCGGTGCGGGGCGTGGGACCCTGGGAGCGCATCGACGGAGCCTACCCGGTGATTTCGGACCGGAAAGACGCCGCACTCCGCTTGAGCCAACCCGGACCTACACTCTCGATCTCGTGCGAATCTCCGCGCTCGGCGCCCTCCTCCTGCTCCTCGTCACCGCCTGTAGCGGTGCCGGCGGCACGACGTCGGCGCCACCAGAGACGGCGGCGCCGCTCACCACACTGGCGCCGGTCGGCAGCTCCACCACGGTCCCTTCCACCACCACGACCACCGTGGGGATCCTCCCCACCGATCGGGTGACGGCGCAGGTGGTGGGCCGGCCCTGGGGGTCGGTCGACGGCCTCACCATGTTCCGCGGCAACCCGACCCGCACCTACTACGGCACCGGCCCGATGCCGGAGGATCCCCAGGTGTTGTGGCGGTTCCCCGACAGCCCGATGTGCGGCAACTCCCCCGTTGGCGGGGAGGACAAGATCTGGTGCGGGACCGGCTGGACCGGTCAGCCGGCGGTGTGGGACCGGCCGGACGGGATCACGGAGGTCATCTTCGGCGCCTACGACAAGAGCATCCACTTCCTCGACGCCGCCACCGGGGAACGCACCCGGCCCGACTTCCCGATGGGCGACATCATCAAGGGATCGGTCACCCTCGATCCCGACGGCTATCCCCTGCTCTACACCGGCTCGCGCGATCCCCGCTTCCGGATCATCGCCCTCGACCGGGACGTGCCCACCGAGATGTGGGCGCTGGACGCCGCCTCGGTGAACGGGATGTGGAACAACGATTGGGATTCCAATCCTGTGGTCGTCGACGACGTCCTCTTCGAGGGTGGCGAGAACAGCTGGTGGTTTGCCATCAAGCTCAACCGTCAATACGACGAAACAGGACTGGTGATGATTTCCCCCGAGGTGCTGTTCGAGATGCCCGTCTTCACCGACGAGCTGGTCAGCGCCGTCGGTCGCCAGCAGAGCGTCGAGGGTTCGACTGCCGTGTTCGAGGACACCGCCTACTTCGGGAACTCCGCCGGCAGGATCGTCGGCGTCGACATCTCGCACATCACCGACGGTGAAGCCGAGGTGGTGTTCGACTACTGGATGGGCGACGACGTCGACGCCACCGTGGTGGTCGACGCGGAGGGGATGCTCTACGTCGCCGCCGAGGTGGATCTCGTGACCCGGCGGGCAGCCGAGGTGGGCCAGATCGTCAAGCTCGACCCGTCCCGTCCCGACGATCCGCTGGTGTGGTCGGTCGACGTTCCCGCCAGCGCCGAGGGTGGCGGCGGGGTGTGGGCCACGCCCGCCCTCGTCGACGATCTGCTGTTCGTCGCCACCAATCCGGGGGAGCTTCTCGCCATCGACACCGCCAGTGGGGACGTGGTGTGGCGGGACGATGTCGGCGGCAACGCATGGTCGTCGCCGGTGCGGGTCGACAACACCCTGGTGGTGACGGTCGATTGTGAGACGTCGCCGGCGCTGCGGGCCTACGACGTCACCGACCCGAGCCGGCCGGTGCGGAGCTGGGAGATCGAGGCGACCGGAGGCTGCATCGAGTCCACCCCGGCGGTCTGGCACGGACGGCTCTACGTGGGGTCACGCGACGGCTACTTCTATGCGTTGGGAGACGGCTGATGGTCTCGCGCCCCAATTCGTTCCTCGCCAACGGCGGGAGGACGTTCGCCGGCCTCACCTTGGTGACGATCGGGTTCCTCGCCACGCTGGCCACCTTGCTCGGGTTCCTCGGATCGCAGGCCTGGGCCCTCGACGTGCTGTCGGCCTTCCGAGTCCAGTACTTCCTCGTGCTGCTCGTCGTCGGCCTCCTCTACGGAGCCTTCTTCAGCCGCAGCCTCTCCGTCCTCTTCCTGGTGATGGCCGCCGTCAACCTGCTCGTGATCGCCCCCCTCTACATCGGCGACCCGGCCCCGGCAGACGGCTCCGGCGCGCTCGGCATCGTCAGCTTCAACGTGCAGTCCCGCAGCTCGAACCGGGAACAGGTGAGCCGGTGGATCGAGAACGCCGAACCGGATCTGGTGTTTCTGCTGGAGTCGAACGAGGACTGGGAGGCGCACGTCGCCAGCCTCCCCGGCTACGAGGTACGGTCCGAGATTCCCGCCGACCGCAGCTTCGGGATCACGATGCTGTCGCGCGAGGACTTCCCGGTCGAGCTGTTGCGGATCGGGGAGGTTCGCGACAGCGTGCTGCGGGTGGTGGCTTCCATCGGCACCCAGGACGTCGTGGTGTACGCGGTCCATGCCCGGGCTCCCAGCTCCGCGAGCAGCGCCGCCGCCCGTGACGACGTGCTCGCCGGTGTCGCCCGTCTCGCCGCCGCCGAGACCCTGCCGGTGATCGTGGTCGGGGACCTCAACGCCACGCCGTGGTCGCACGCCTTCCGCTCCCTCTCCTCCGAGGCGGATCTCCGCGATTCCCTCGACGGCTTCGGGTACCAGGCGTCGTGGCCCGGCCATCTCCCGATCTTCCTGCAGATCCCGATCGACCATCTCCTCCTCAGCCCCGAACTCACCACCATCAACCGCCTGCTCGGACCGGACTTCGGCTCCGATCACAAGGCCCTCTACGTCTCGGTGGGTGTCGCGCAGCGCTGACGGGCGCCTGGGCGCATCGCGACCCGCTGGTGGTTTGGCGGGCAGTCTCCTAGCCTCGCCGCCCATGCTCCACGATTACACCTCCACCGACGCCGCCTCGGTCGCCGCCGTCGCCGAGAAGGCCATCGCCGACGCCGAGGCCCTCATCTCGGTCCTGGTCGGCGCCGCGGCGCCCCGCACCTTCGCCAACACGTTGCAGCCCCTCGAAGAGGTTTCGGCGGTGATCACCGACGCCTACGGCCCCAGTTCGTTCATGGCCCGGGTCCATCCCGATCCGGCGGTCCGTACCAAGGCCGTCGAGGTCGAGGAGCGCCTCGCCAAGTGGGGCAACGACCTCATCTTCCGCCGCGACCTGTACGAGGCGATCCGCGATTTCTCGCTCACCGACGAGGCGGCGGCCCTCACCGGCACCGGGGCCCGCCTCCTCACCTTCTGGATGCGGGACCTGCGGCGAGCCGGCCACGAACTGGACGACGCCGATCGCGACACCCTCCAGGCGCTCAACCAGCGGCTCATCGAGTTGCAGGTCGCCTTCGGCAGCAACCTCGACGAGTGGGAGGACGCCATCGAGGTGACCCCCGAGGACCTCGAAGGACTCCCCGATGACTACGTGCGTCGGCTTCGTCCCGGTTCCGAGGAGGGCACGTTCCGGGTGACCATGGAGTATCCGGACTACATGCCGTTCATGCAGCAGGCGCGACGTCGCGACCTCCGCCGGCAGCTCCAGTTCAAGTTCTGGAACCGGGCGGTGGACCAGAACCGGCCCTTGCTTGCCGAGGCGGTGGAGGTACGGCAGCGCATCGCCGCCCTCTTCGGAGCCCCCACCTGGGCCCACCACTCGATGGAAGTCAAGATGGCCAAGAACCCGGAGACGGTGGATGCCTTCTACCAGAGTCTCCTGCCCGGGCTGCGCCGCAAGGCCGAGTCCGAGCTGGGGGTGCTCACCGATCTGGCGGGCGCCGACGGCGCCTCGGGTCTCCAGCCGTGGGATTGGACCTACTACGACAACGAGCAGCGGCGCCACGACTTCGGGATCGATCCCAACGAGGTCGCCGCCTACTTCCCCCTCGAGCTGGTCCTCGAGGGCATGTTCGCCGTCACCGGCGAGGTATTCGGCTTGGAGTACCACCAGGTGCCGGAGGCGGCGGCGTGGCATCCCGACGTGACCCTCTACGAGATTCGCGACGCCGGATCGGACACGCCCCGCGCCTATTTCTACGCCGACCTCTTCCCGCGGGAAGGCAAGTACGGGCATGCCGCCGCCTTCCCCCTCGGCTATGGCCGGGCCCTTCCCGGCGGTGGCTACCGGACGCCGGTGGCCGCCATCGTCGCCAACCTCACCAAGCCGACGGAGGACAGCCCGTCGCTCCTCAAGCACGGCGAGGCGCTCACCCTGTTCCACGAGTTCGGGCACATCCTCCACTTCTGCCTCACCACCGTCGATCTCATCCGCTTCGCCGGTTTCGACACCGAATGGGACTTTGTGGAAGCGCCTTCGCAGATCATGGAGCACTGGATGTGGCGGCCCGAGGTGCTGGCCCGTTTCGCCCGCCACCACGAGACCGGGGAGCCGATTCCCGCCGATCTGGTGGAGCGCCTCGTCGCCGCCCGTGACCTCAACATCGGTCTCGCCACCATGCGGCAGCTGTTCCTGGGGAAACTCGACCTGCTGCTGCACGCCGTCAGCGGCCCGGTCGACCTCGACGCCGCCTACCGGGAGAGTTACCGGTTGACGCTGCTCCCCTTCCACGAGGGCACCTTCTTCCCTGCCAGCTTCGGGCATCTGATGGGCGGCTACGACGCCGGGTACTACGGGTACCTGTGGGCGAAGGTCTACGGCGACGACATGTTCTCGATGTTCGAGGAGGCCGGCGTCACCGACCCCGACGTGGGTGCCCGCTACCGGCGTGAGGTGCTCGCCATGGGCGGATCGCGCGACGCCATCGATCATCTACGGGCGTTCCTCGGCCGGGAGCCCAACAGCGATGCCTTCTTGCGCAACCTGGGCCTCGACTAGCCCTCACTCCACCGCAACGGCGGTGGCGCCGAGCGTGGTGGCGCGTTCCCGATCGACCTTCCCGTTGGCGAGCAGGGGGAGTTCGGGGACGATCAGCCAGCGCTTCGGCACCGCGTGGCGGGCGAGGCGCTCCCGGGCCCATGCCCGCAACGCGGCCGGCTCGACATCCGCGGTGGCGGCGACCACGGCCGTCACCCGCGCTCCCCACTCCTCGTCGGGGACGGCCACCACCACCACCCGGTCCACTGCGGGATGCGCTTCGAGCACCGCCTCGACTGCGGCCGGCAGCACCTTCTCTCCTCCGGTGACGATGATGTCGTCGCTCCGCCCCAGCACGACGAGCCGCCTCGCCTCGTCGAGGCGGCCCAGGTCTCCCGTGTGGTGCGGGCCATCGCGGGGTGGCTCCCCCAGGTAGCCGGGAGACACGGACGGTCCGGTGACGACGATCTCGCCGACGGACCCCGGCGGGAGCGCCCGGCCCGCCCCGTCGACGATGTCGATGTCGATCCCGTCCAGTGGGGGTCCCACCGTGCCCTCGCTGCCGCCGGGATCGCCGGGAACCGCGGTGGCGACTTGCGAGCACGTCTCGGTCATCCCGTAGGTGGGAACGACCGGGAGGCCGGCGTCCCGGGCCCGTTCCCGCAGTGCCCGGCTCAGGGGCGCGCCCCCCACCAACACCGCCCGCAACCCTCGGTACGGGCCGGGGTCGGTCTGGAGCACCCGGTGCAGCATCGTCGGCACCAGGCTGACCACGGTGACCTCCCCTCGGCGCATCGCCCCGGCCACCCGGGCCGCGTCGAAGCCGTCATGGACCACGACCGTGCCCCCGGCTTCGGCGCTGCGCCACAGCACGGAGAGCCCGCCGACGTGAAACACGGGGAGAATGAGCAACCAGCGATCACCGGCGTCGTTGCCGAGCCTGGCCCGGGAGGCCCTCACCGCGTGAGCGACGTTGCCGTGGGTCAGCCGCACCGGTCGCGGCTCGCCGTGGCTCCCGGAGGTGAGCAGCACGCTGTGGAGCTGATCGGGCGGGAAGGCCCCGCCCGGCGCAGCGTCGCCGGGCTCCAGGTCGAGCCCGCTGATGAAGGCCGGCGCTACCCGATCGAGACGGGCGCTGAGAGCGCCGCGGGTGGACGCCAACAGGTCGGGATCGACGACGAAGGCGGCGGCGCCAAGACGCCACGCTCCCCACAACGCCGCCACCAGGTCGGTCCGGACGTGGCGGGGCGCGAACCCCATCGTGGCACCCGGGGCGATCCCGAACGTGGCGTGCAGCCGGTGGGACGCCGCCGAGGCGAGCACGTCGAGTTCCCCGTAGGTCACTGCGGCGCCGCCGTCGTCGATCAGCGCCACCGTATCCGGGGCCTGCTCCGCGGCCGCGGCCGGCCAGTCGGTCTCTGATCGGTGGTGCACCATGGCGATCGCTACAGTATCGCTGGATCCCGAGCGCAGAAGCACCGAGCGACGGAGACGCACCCTTGATTTCTGAGATCTTCGACCCCACGGCGTGGGAGCAGGTGGCGGGTTTCGAGTTCACGGACATCACCTACCACCGTGCCGTGGGGGTGGGGGCGGTCCGGATCGCCTTCGACCGGCCCGAGGTGCGCAACGCCTTCCGGCCGTCAACGGTCGATGAGCTGTTCACCGCCCTCGACGACGCCCGCACCACCCCCGATGTCGGCTGTGTGCTCCTCACCGGCAACGGCCCCTCCCCCAAGGACGGGGGCTGGGCGTTCTGCTCCGGGGGCGATCAGCGCATCCGTGGCGCCGACGGCTACCGCTACGAGGACGGCGATGGCATCGACCCCGCCCGCCTGGGTCGGCTCCACATCCTCGAGGTGCAGCGCCTCATCCGCACCATGCCCAAGGTGGTGATCGCGGTGGTGCCGGGGTGGGCGGTCGGCGGCGGCCACTCGCTCCATGTCGTGTGTGACCTGACCATCGCCTCGGAGGAGCACGCCGTCTTCAAGCAGACCGACGCCGACGTCGCCAGTTTCGACGGCGGCTACGGATCGGCGCTGCTGGCCCGCCAGATCGGCCAGAAGCGGGCCCGGGAGGTCTTCTTCCTCGGGCGTGACTACTCGGCGCGGGAGGCCTTCGACATGGGCATGGTGAACACGGTGGTGCCCCACGCCGATCTGGAAACGGTGGCGCTGGAGTGGGCCACCGAGATCACCGCCAAGAGTCCCACGGCGCAGCGGATGCTGAAGTACGCCTTCAACCTCCCCGACGACGGCTTGATGGGTCAGCAGCTCTTCGCCGGGGAAGCCACCCGTCTCGCCTACGGGACCGCCGAGGCCGCCGAGGGCCGGGACGCCTTCCTGGAGAAACGCGATCCGGACTACTCGCCCTTCCCGTGGCACTTCTGATGGCCGATCGGACGCCCCGGTGACGCTGCGGCCGTGGGTGCTGGCGGCGCGGCCCCCCACCCTGTGGGCGGCGGTGGCGCCGGTGGTGGTGGGGACGGCCCTGGCGGTGCGGGACGCGGTCTTCCGGTGGGACGGCTTCGGGGTGACCCTGTTCGCCGCCCTCTGCATCCAGGTGGGGGTCAACTTCGCCAACGACGTCGCCGACGCCGGACGGGGAGTCGACGACGCGGGCCGTATCGGACCGACGCGGGCGGTGGCGACCGGGCTGTTGTCGGCACCCCAGATGTGGACCGGCGTCGCGGTCGCCTTCGGCCTGGCGGCCGCGGCCGGCCTCTACCTGACCTGGCTGGCCGGCCCATGGATCCTGGTGATCGGGGCGGCTTCGCTGCTGGCGGCGCTCGGATACACCAACGGTCCGGTGCCGTATGGCTACCGCGGCCTCGGCGAGGTGTTCGTGTTCGTCTTCTTCGGCTTGGTGGCGACGGTGGGAACCCGGTTCGTGTTCGACCGCACCGCCCCGCCCGCCGCCTGGTTCGCCGGGGTGGTGATGGGGGCGCTCGCCACCGCGATCCTCGTCGCCAACAACGTGCGCGACATCGACAGCGACCGCCGCACCGGGAAGCGCACGCTCGCCGTCGCGCTGGGGCGGGGCCCGGCCCGGGTCCTCTACGCCGCGGTGCTGGGGGTCCCGTTCCTCACCGTGGTGGTGGCGGTCCTCGCCGGGGTGTTCCCGGCCTGGACGTTGCTGGCCCTCGGCGCCATCCTTCTCGCCGTTCCCCTCGTCCGGGTGCTGGCGACGGAAACGGCCGGTCCGCCCCTCATCGGCGTGTTGCAGGGTACGGCGCGCCTCCAGATCGTGGTGGCGGGCCTGCTCGCCATCGGGTTGGTGCTGTAGCGGTCAGACGGCGTGGAGCAGGCCGCGCCGGCGCAGCAGCTCGTTGATGAGGCCGGCGCCGCGTTCGGCGTCGTCCACGGTGACGATGAGGTCGGGCCGGTCGTCCCGCACCAACCGGATCCCGGGGCCCCGGCGCACCACGATGGCGCGGGCGTTGGTGAGCACCTGGCTGGTGACGATGCGGTAGCCCCAACCGCCGTAGGAGAGCGGTTCGACCTGGAGGACCTCGGCGCGGGCGATCTCGTCGAGCGGGATGTGGCGCCGTGGCCAGCCCCACCACCCGAGCCCGATCGTGACCCCCTCCGGGCCGACGACGACCCGGACCGCCGCCACCGCGAGCAGCACGAGGCCGATGACACCGAGCAGGATGCCGGTCCCGCCCTGGATCACGATGGCGGCCACCAGGCCGGCCAGTCCGAGGATGGGAACCCAGAGCGAGACCCCGCCCGACATCCACACCCCCACGTCATCGGCATCGAGGTCGATCGAGGGGAGCCGGGACGACTCCGCCTCCGGGAAGACTTTCTTGCGTCCTCCTGCCAGCACCCATCCGATGGCGCCGCCGACGAGGCCGACGCCGACGACGAGGGCCACGGTGCCCAACCCGACGGCGCCGGCGTCCGTCCACGAGACCGCGCCACGGTTGGCGAGCATGGTCGTCACCATGACGGCGATGAGGAGGCCACCGAGGAAGTAGAGCACCGCCGCCACCGGGGCCAGCAGGGTGCCGCCACGGTGGGCGGCGAGCGAGACGAGCCAGATGACGGTGAAGAGGGCGGCCGCCAGCGTCACCAGACCCCACGTTGGCATGGAGCCGTTCGGGGCGCCGCCGGATCCCCAGTGGGTGGCGATGGGATCGGGCAGGTCACCCGCGAACGGAAGCGGGATCACCACCAGCGCCACCAGCATGGCGGCCGGCACGGCCACCGCCGTCATCCACCAACGTGTGTTCATCGCAGCTCCTCCTCGACCAGGGCGAGTATTTCGGTGGGTTTCAGCCCGTTGCGCCGGCTCTCGGCGACCAGTTCGCCGACGAGGCGCTTCAGGCCGCTGCGTACCGCGTCGCTCACGACGATGGCGCCACGGCCGCGGCGCATCTCGATCGTCCCCTCGTCGCGCAGCACCGCCAGTCCGCGTAGGACGGTGTGCATGTTGACGTCGAGGGCCCGAGCCAGATCCCGCGCCGGAGGGAGCCGGTCTCCCCGCGCCAGCTCGCCGTCGGCGATCGCTCGCCGGACCGCGGCTGCGATCTGGGCGTAGATCGGCGCATCGCTGGTGGTGTCGAGACGAAGCAACATTGTTCTAGTAATCATAGAACAATACCCGTACATTGTCGAGATGCGGGTTCCCGAGCGGCCGCCGCGAGCCGCCGGGGCGGCGGCTGGGTAACCTCGGGCGCGATGGACCACCCCAACGCGACCTTCTGCGCGGCGCTGGCGTCGAGCCTCGCCGCGCTCGGACTCCGCCACGTCTGCATCTCGCCGGGCTCCCGCAACACCCCGCTCGCCGTCGCCTTCGCCGCCCACCCCGCCATCACCGACTGGTCGATCCACGACGAACGTTCCGCCGGCTTCGTCGCCCTCGGCATCGCCAAGGCCGGAGGCCTCCCCGCCGCGGTGATCTCCACCTCGGGCACCGCCGCCGCCGAGTACACCCCGGCCGTGATCGAAGCGGATGCCGCCGGGATCCCCCTCCTGGTACTCACCGCCGACCGGCCCCCGGAACTGCGGGGGGTGGGCGCCCCGCAAACCATCGACCAGATCGGCCTGTATGGGGGCGCGGTGCGGTGGTTCCACGATGCCGGGGTCCCCGACGAGGCCACCATCGCCGCCGTCCCCGGCCTCGCCGCCCACGCCTGGTCGACCGCGCGCCGGCCGCCCTCCGGGCCGGTCCACCTCAACCTCCCGTTCCGGGAGCCCCTCGCCGACGGCCCGCCCGGCGCGGTCCCGGCGCCGACCCCGCTCATCATGGATGCGGCGGCTTCGACTCTTGGAGACGCCGACCTCGCCGGTCTCGTCGACCTCGTCTCGGGACGGCGCACCCTGCTGGTGGTGGGACCCAACGAGGAGGAGGGCCTGGCGGAAGCCTGCGCCGCCCTCGCCGCCGCCGGAGATCTCCCCCTGCTGGCGGATCCGCTCTCGGGCGTGCGCCACGGTCCCCACGACCGGAGCCACGTCATCGCCCACGGCGACCTCCTGGCGGGCGCCGGCCTGCTCGACCGTCTCGCACCGGAGGCGATCGTGCGCCTCGGCGGGCTCCCCACCTCGAAGCCGATCTGGCAGTGGATGGCCGCCCGACCCGAGGTTCCACAGATCCTGGTGGACCGGGGTCGGTGGCGCGATGCCACCGGCAGCGCCCGGGTGGTGGTGGATGCGGCCGCGGCGCCGCTGGCGTCGAGCCTCGCCGGTCTCGTCGCCCCGGCCGGCGCCGCCTGGTGGAACGCCTGGCACGAAGCCGACGCCGCCGCCGGCGCCGCCCTCGCCGCCGGCCTCGCCGACCTGCCCTTCCCCAACGAGCCGGCAGTGGCCCGCAACGTCGTCGCCACCCTGCCCCCTGACGCCATCCTGATGGTCGGATCGTCGATGCCGGTCCGCGACGTCGACACCTTCGGCGGCTCCCGGGCCGCGCCCCTTCGCATCCTGGGGAACCGGGGCGCCAACGGCATCGACGGAACCCTCTCCACCGCCCTCGGAGCCGCCGCCACGGGGAGCGCCCCGGTCACCGCCCTCGGAGGGGACGTCGCCGTCGTCCACGACCTCAACGCCCTCGCCACCATCGCCCGGCTCGCGCTGCCCCTCACCCTGGTGGTGATCAACAACGACGGTGGCGGCATCTTCCACTTCCTCCCGCAACGGGACCCCGCGGTGCTGGCGCCGGACGTGTTCGAGCGGCACCTCGCCGCCCCCCACGGCCTCGATCTGGTGGCCGTGGCCGCCGCCACCGGGCTGGAGGCCCGCCGCATCGCATCGGCCCCGGAGTTGGAGGCCGCCCTCGCCACGCCGCCTTCCGGCCCCCGATTCCTGGAGATCCGCACCGACCGCACCGCCAACGCCGAGCATCACCGCCGGCTGCGCGACATGGTGGCGGCCGCCGTCCTCTGATCAGGTCGCCGCGGTCACCATCCGAAGCGGGGAACCCCCAGACTCTCCCCTCCCGGAATGCCGTAGTCGATCACGGCGAAGGCGGCGAGGATCGCCGCCAGTGCCACCGGCCTGCTCGTTTCCACCCGGCGGGACCATGACGAGATGGTCGCAACCACCTCCTCGTGCTCGCGCAGCAGCCATCGATCAGGACGGGACCAGCGGCGGGACGACGCGGCGTGCAGCACATACGCGTAGTCCCTCCCGTTGAGGCCGTACCAGGCATCCCCCTGCGACGCCACCACGTACTTGCGGCGCTCCTCGTCCAGCACAACGGGGCACAGCATCCGGGCCGAGCCGAGCGCCACCAACCTCCAGCGCCGGCCGTCCTCGGTCACGATGCGGCAGCCGCGACCGATGAAGATACGGAACCACCCCGTCCGGCCCATCTCGGCGAGGACGCGATCGCCCTCCACCACGGCGAAGACCGGGAACCGGAAGCGCCCCACCCGGCGGATCTCGGCGACGCCGTTCACCTCCGGTCCGTGACCGGTGACGGGTTGGGAGGCGCGGGGGGACGGCGATGGATCGGGCATGACGCCCCCCCACCTTACGGGACGGCGGCGCCGGCGGGAGCCGCCCGCGTCAGGTGACGGCGAGCAGGTTGAGGAGGGGCCGGAACTTGAGGCGAGTCTCGTCGAGCTCGGCGTCCGGGTCGGATTCGGCGACGATGCCGGCGCCTGCGTAGAGGCGGGCGGTGGTGTCGGTCACCAAGCCGCAGCGGAGGCTGAGGGCGACCTCGGCGGACCCGCCCGGCGACACCCAACCCACCCCGCCGCTGTACCAGCCGCGGTCGATACCCTCCACCTTGTCGATGAAGGCCCGCGCCTCGGAGCGGGGCGTCCCCCCCACCGCCGGGGTCGGATGCAACGTCGCCAGGAGACGGAACGGTCCCACACCCTCCTCGAGGGTGCCGTCGATCTCGGTGGAGAGATGCTGCACGGTTGCCATGCGCCGCAGCGACGGGACAGGGGGCACCTCGAGTGACCGGCTCAATGGGGCGAGCCTGCCGACGATGTCGTCGACGACGAAAGCGTGCTCCTCGCGGTCCTTCTCGCTGGCGAGCAGTGCCTCGCCGACGGCCCGGTCGTCCTCCTCGCCCTCGCCGCGGCGGGCCGATCCTGCCAGCGGATTGACCCGAACCCGGTTCCCCCGTTTCGAGAGCAGCAGCTCCGGGCTGGCCCCGACGAACACCGAGCCGCCCACTTGGAAGCCGAACGAGTAGCACTGCGGGTGCGACGCTCGTAGGTGATGGACGAGCTCGAAGGGATCCGTGGCGCTCTCGGAACGGACGATGACCGACCGGCTCAACACCACCTTGCGCAGCGATCCTTCCCCGATGGCGGCGACCGCCTCGGCCACCTCCTCCCGCCAATGGGCCGTCGACGGGTGCGACTCGACCGAGTGATCACCGGGATCGGGCGGCAACGGCACGCCTCGCGGCTCCAGCCCGGCCAAGGCGCCGAGCAGCACCTCGGGGTCGGCGCCGGGAGGGACCACCACGGTGAGTCGGGCGTCGTCCCCTCGCCGCTCCACGCCCACCTCGGGGATGGTGAGGTCGGCGGCCCCAAATCCGTCCCATTCCGCCTGGTGGGGACCATCCGGGGAGAACGAGAAGCCGAGGAAACAGCGGACCGGGACCTCCAGGTCGGGAAGGGCGGCGATGGCGGCGTCGAGCCGGGCGAATCGTTCGGACCCGGTGGCGCCCGTCCGCCAGGCGGCGCCGAGGCCGGCGATCTCGGACCCGTCGGGGCTGCTGAAGTAGTTGGCGACCCGGAAGAGGGAGGAACCGGCCCGGACCAGCTCGAGCGGGGTCACCCGGGTGGGAAAGGATGCGGTGGCGTAGCCGCCGGACGGGCGCGCCAGCGCGGCCTGGAGCCGTTCGATCTCGGAGTCGGGAAAGAGCACGGAATGGGATCCTACCGGGACGACCCCGTCTCGGGGACGGACTCCGAAGCCAGGAACCGTGCTGTCTCCGCCGCCACCAGGTCGGGGCGTTCCATCCACACGAAATGGGACGCGCCGGGCAGCACCACGAAGGAGGCGAACGGCATCCGGCCCGCCATCGTTGCCAGGAACGGCGCGGGATGGCTCGAAGAGTGAGCCCCGGCGATCAGGAGCACCGGCGGCGTCACCTCACCGAGCCGGTCCCATGCCCGGTGCCGCGTCGCCCCGACGTAGCTGGCGGCCTCGGCTTCCGGGGTGCACTTCAACACCCACGCGCCGTCGTGCCGGCGGAGGCCACCCTCGAGGTAGGCGTCGAAGGCGCGACGATCCCATGCCGCGAAGGTGGGGCGGCCCTCCCAGCGGCGCCGGGCCGTCTGCAGGTCCGGGAAGGAGGCGATCCGATTCCGGGCCGCCACGCTGAGCGGATTGTCGGGGAAGGTCCCGTAGGGCGGGGGGAACACGATCGGCTCCACCAGGACCATGGCACGAAACGTGCCGGGGGCGAGTAATTCGGCGAGGAGCAGCACCGCACCCCCCGACGAATGCCCAACGCCGATCACGCCGCGCCGCCCCCCCAGCACCGCCAGCACGTCCCTCCCGGAGTCCCACCAATCGTAGGGCGGGGGTGGCGCCGACGAATCGCCATGCGCCCGCTGATCGAGGGCCACGGCCCGGAAGGAGGGCAGGAGGAGGGAGAGTTCCTCGACGACGGGGGCGGCCACCTCCTTGCAGAAGCCGGTCGCATGCACCAGGACCAGCTCCGGGCCGCCGTCACCCTGCGCCCAGGACATGGTGGCGATCTCCACCCCGTCGACACTGGTGACCCGACCCGGCTGCGGCGGGTTCACGCCGAGCTGTCGTCGTAGCGCCACGTGAGCTGGTTGTCGACGCGCACGACACCGTCGAGCCGCCGGGCCAGCTCTTCGAGCAGGCTCGCTTCGTTGCGGGTCCCGATCTGACCCTGGAAACGGACGACCCCGTTGGCGACCGTCACCGTGATGTCGTCGGGATCGATGAACAGCACCCGGCGCAGCACGTCCTCGCGGATCTCGTCTTCGATCACGTCGTCGGGCCGGGTGAACACCGCGACGACGTCCAGCCGCGAGATGATGCCGAGGAGCCGGCCGTCCTCGTCGACGACGGGAAGCCGGTTGACGTCGTGGACCACCATGGTGCGGGCCGCGTCACCGATGCGCTGGTCGGAGCCGATCGTCACCACGTTCTGGTTCATGACCTGCCCCACCGACTCCACCGGGGTCGGAACATCCGCCTCCTCCCTGGCCACCTCGAGCCGGAGAAAATCGGCCTCGGTGATGATGCCGACGACGAGGCCCTCGTCGCACACCGGGAGCCCGCTCACCCGGTTGCGGAACATCAGGCGCGCCGCGTCCTTGATGGCCGTCTCCGGCGACACGGTGATCACATCGGTTGTCATCAAGTCGACTACGCGCATCGAACCCCTTCCGCGGTCGGCCCCATTCTTGCAGTCACAGCTCCGAGGGAACGTCGCGGCGCGAAGGCACCCACGGTCCGCCGACCCGGCGGACCCGCATCCGGGCGTCGAGGACGGTGACCCCCTCCCCCGGAGGGCGCACCTTCACCGGGTTGAGATCCATCTCCACCACCTCGGGGAGCGCCTCGGCGAGGGCCGAGACGCGCAGCAGGGCGTCCTCCAGGGCTGCAAGGTCGCCGGGAGCGCCGCCCCGGTACCCTCGCAGCAGCGGCGCCGACTTCACCTCCCCGATCATCTCGGCGGCGTCGACGTCGGTGAGCGGGGGGAGGCGGAACGCCACGTCGTTGAGCAGTTCGACGTAGATGCCGCCGAGCCCGAACACGACGAGGGGCCCGAAGGTGGGATCCTCGGTCATCCCGATGAGCACCTCGTGGCCGCCGGAGACCTGCTCCTGCACCAGCACCCCCTGGGGGTCGGGCACCGCGGCCCAGACGCTGCGGTAGCCCTCCCGCACCTGGTCTTCGCCACGGCGATCGAGGGAGACGCCGCCGATATCGGACTTGTGGACGGCCGATTCCGCCACGACCTTGAGCACGGCCGGGCCGTCGAAGGCGGCGGCCACCGCCACCGCGGCATCCTCGTCGTGCACGACCTCGCCGCCGGGCATGGTGAGCGAGAACGCGGCCAGGACCGCGGCGACCTCGTCGGGCTCGAGCCAGCCCGGGCCCTCCCCGATGCGGGAGAGAGCACGCTCCACCACGGCGCGGGCGGCGCCCTCGTCGATCCCGTCCAAAGCCGGGACGGTGCCCTCGTCGCGGGCCTGCCACTCGGCGAACTCGACCGCCTTGGCCAGCGCCCAGGCGGCCTGCTCCGGGAAGGGGTAGGTGGGGATGCGGTGCTCGGCGTCGCCGATCGGCTCGTGGGCGCCGAGGGCGCTCATGTACACCAGCAGGAACGGCTTCTCCCCGTGATGGGCCAGTGCCGCGTCCCGGATGGCGGCCACGGTCTCGCCGGCGCCGAGGGGGGAGGCCGGGATGAAGATGGCGACGATGGCATCCACCTCGTCGGTGGCGAACAACTGCTCGACGCAGGCGGCGTAGTGGGGCGGACCGGCCGAGGCGATCATGTCGACCGGGTTGCTGACGCCGGCATCGGGCGACAGCACGATCCGGAGCCGGTCCTTGAGCGACTCGGAGAACTCGACGACGTCGAGGCTCTGGGCGGAGAGGGCGTCGGCGGCGAGGATCCCGGGACCGCCGGCGTTGGTGACGATGCCCACCCGGCGTCCGGCGGGGAGGGGTTGATTGGCGAGGAGGGCGGTGACGTCGAAGAGGGACTCGAGCGTGTCGGTGCGCACCACCCCGGCCTGGCGGAACAACGAATCGACCGCGACGTCGAGGGTCGCCAGCGACCCGGTGTGGCTCGCCGCGGCCCGGGCGCCGGCGCTGGAACGACCCGACTTCACCGCCACGATCGGCTTCTTCTTCCCGATGCGGCGGGCGGCCCGGGCGAACCGGCGCGGGTTCCCGAACGACTCGAGGTAGAGCAGGATGACGTCGGTGGAGGGGTCGTCCTCCCAGTAGAGCAGCAGATCGTCGCCCGACACGTCGGGCTTGTTGCCGACCGACACGAAGCTCGAGATCCCGATGTTGAGCTGTGCCGCGTAGTCGAGGATGGCGACCCCGAGGGCGCCGCTCTGGCTCGACATCGCCACGTTCCCGGGGGGTGGAACGTGGGGCCCGAACTGGCCGTCGAGCCGCACCGCCGGATCGGTGTTGAGCACCCCCATGCAGTTGGGGCCCACCATGCGCATCCCGGCGGAGCGCACCACTTCGAGCAACTCCTGCTCGCGCTCCTTGCCGGCGCGCCCCGTCTCGCTGAACCCGGCGCTGATGACGACGAGGCCTTTGACCCCCTTCTCGGCGCATTCCTTGACCGCCGGGATCACCGCCGGGGCCGGCACCACGATGAAGGCGAGGTCGACGTGCTCGGGAACGTCGAGGATCGAGCGGTATGCCTTGACGGAGCGGACCACGCCGGCGCGGGGATTGACCGGGAACACCGGCCCGGTGAAGTCACCGTTGAGGATGTTCTTGAAGAGGCGGCCCCCGATCGAGAGCGGGTCGCGGCTGGCGCCCACCACCGCCACCGAGCTGGGGTAGAAGACCGGCATGAGCGAGGCGGCCACCGCCCGCTTCTCGTCCTCCTGCTCGGCGGCCACCGTGGCGGCGGAGCCGCCGGTGGGGAACTGCACCGTGTAGACGCCCTCGTCGAGTTCCCGCCGCAGCGTGAACCCGGCGTTGCGGAACACCCGGATCATGACGTGATTGTCGGCGAGCACCCGCGCCTGGAAGGCGGTGATGTCCTGGTCGCGGGCATACGAGGCGAGGAGTTGGAGGAGTCGCCGGGCGATGCCCTTTCCCTGCTGGGCGTCGACGACGGCGAAGGCGATCTCGGCCGTGTCGGGGGTCTCCGCGAGGCGGTGGTAGCGCCCCACGCCCACGATG
This sequence comes from uncultured Acidimicrobiaceae bacterium, assembly GCA_964596225.1. Taxonomy (GTDB): domain Bacteria; phylum Actinomycetota; class Acidimicrobiia; order Spongiisociales; family UBA5794; genus CAYQEC01. The sequence continues at coordinate 10,059 of CAZQUB010000012.1, read as the reverse complement.
GCGCCCCCGCGCTCGGCGACGAAGGCCATCCGGTCCCGGTAGTCGAGGCGGGTGAAGGTGTCGATCTCCCCCTGGGTGAGGTGGTCCTTCACCTTGAAGAACCGGTGATAGACGCTCTGGCGGGACATCTGGCCGAGCATGTTCTGGAGGCCGTCGCCGTCGTCGGGGCGGATCGGCCGGATCCGGATCGTACTCCCGTCCCGCAGCACGACGTCGAAGACACCGTCGGCCGGATAGGAGTCGGGAAGGTCGTCGGGCAGGCGGCCGGTCATCGGGCGGATTGTACGTTCCGATGCCGGCCGGACCGCGGCACTCCAGGGGCGTTGGGCCAACCCCCCTTAGGATCTTGTTATCGCCTGCTCGACCCGGCGCTAACCCACCCGGTGGGAAGATGATCGAGCTACGCCACACACGTAGGCAAACCGATTGACAGGGTGGACGCCCCCTCATCTGCCCATCCATCCTGTGACGTGAAGGGACCCGCATCAGCGGGTCTCTTCACGTTTCAGGCGACCGGCGCGTTTCAGGCGACCGGCGCTTCGGCGCCGAGGATCACCTCGACCCGGGCCCCGCCCTCGCGTCGGTTGGAGACGGTCAACCGTCCCCCGGTGCGTTCGGCGGCACGGCGCACGATGTCGAGTCCCAACCCGGTGGATCCGCCGGCGCTGGCGCCCCGCTCCAGCACCGACTGATCGGGAAAGCCCGGACCGTCGTCCTCCACCACCAGGCGGGAGAACCCGCGCTCCCCCGGCTCGGCGCGGATGCTGTACGCGGTCTCCGGCGGGGTGTGGGCGTAAACGTTCTCGATCAGCGTGTCGAGCATCGCCCCGAGATCACGGGGATGCATTGCCACCGGGAGTTCGCCTGCGGTCGTGTGCACCGTCACCCGGCGCCCCTGCTCGTCGGCGACCACCTTCCAGAAGGCGGCCCGGTGGCGTACCACGGTGGCGAGGTCGGCATGCTGGTCGCCGTCCTCGGCCGAGGGACGGCGCGCCTCCTCGATGAGCCGGTTCATCGCCTGTTCGAGCCGGTCGACGTCGGACCGCAGCGCCTCCGCCTCGACCGGATCGGAGAGGGTCTCGGCTTGGAGGCGGAGCGCCGTCAGCGGCGTGCGGAGCCGGTGGGACAGGTCGGCCACCGATTCACGCTCGGCCGAAAGCAGGGCGCCGAGCCGTCCCGCCAGGAAGTTGAACGCCTCGCCCACTTCAGAGATCTCCGCAGGCCCCGCCGGGCGCACCCGCACGCCGAGGTCCCCCACCCCGAGGGAGCGGGCCGCCCCCGACAGTTCGGTGATGGGGACGACCACGGAGCGTCCGAGCCGGTCGGCGGCCACCATCCCGATGATGATGAGGAACACGCCGAGGCCGCCGAGCATGAGCCAGGCGGTGGTGACTCCCTTCCGCAGCTCGGCGTCGCTGACGAAGGAGCGCACCACCACCGTGCCTTCTCCGACTGGGGCATCGGCCAGCAGCACCGGCACCAGCACTTCGGCCCCGCCCGGGATCGACCCGGTGAAGGCACGCGCGGTTCGTTGCGCCGTCAGCGCACCGGTGAGGTCGTCGACGGCGGCACCCACCAGCGTCCCGTCGGCGAGCACGATGGTGACACCGGGGGGAGGTCCGAACGCTTCGAGGACGGTCAGCGCCAGCGAGTCGGTGATGTTGCTCCCCTCGGGGGTGACGCTGGTGACGGCGAGGGTGGTGGCGATCGCCTGCGCCACCGTCTGGTTGCGGGAGAGGGCCCGGTTCTCGGCCTGGTTGCGGACCAGGATGGCGAGCGGGATGAGAAAGGCGATGACGACGAGTGAACCCACCGCCAGGGAGAGCAGGGCGAGACGCCGTCTCATGCGTCCGGATCGACGAGTTTGACCCCGACGCCGAACACGGTCTGCAGGTAGCGGCTCTCGGCGGCGGATTCGCCGAGCTTCTTGCGAAGCCACGAGATGTGGACATCGACGGTCTTCTCGCTCCCCCCATAGGGCTGGCGCCACACCTCGGCGAGCAGCTCCCGCTTCGAGACCACTTCCCCGGCTCGCTCGGCGAGGAAGTAGAGGACGTCGAACTCCTTGGGGCTGAGCGCCAGCCTCTCCCCGTCGAGGACCGCTTCCCGGGCCGCGGAGTCGAGGGTGAGCCCGCCGATGGTGATGGGTCCGGTCCGGGCCCCGCCGGCGACGCGACGCAGCACCGCTCTGACCCGTGCCTCGAGCTGCTCCACCGAGAAGGGCTTGACGAGGTAGTCGTCGGCGCCCGAGTCGAGGGTGCGGATGATGTCCCGATCCTCGGAGCGGGCGGTGGCGACGATGATCGGGACCTGGCTCACGGCCCGGATCATCTTGAGGAGTTCGGTGCCGTCGAGATCGGGCAGCCCCATGTCGAGGATGACGAGGTCTGGGGCGGAGTTGACCACGGCCTGCAGGCCTTCCATGGCGGTCGAGGACGAGGCCACGTCGTGGCCGGCTGCGGCGAGGACCCGGGCCATCAGCTCCCGGATCCGCTGCTCATCCTCGATGATGACGACCGACGCCATGGACTGACTGTAGGCATTCGGCCTGCCGTGGCGAACGTCCCTTAGCGACTCCTTGACGTATTCTTGGATGGCCGTCAACTCCGGAACGCGCACAATGAGACGAATGCGGCAGAGATTCCTGCTCGTCGCCGGCTGGGCTGCTGCGGCCGCCGTGGCCATGGTGGTCTCCTCAGGCGCAGTGTCCGTGGCGGGAGGACAGGTCAGTGACCGGCCTCTCCGAACCCTGTCGGCGTCGGAAGTCGCGGCACTTTCCGCTGCGAGCGGCGGTGCGGGTACCGTGGGGCACGAGCCCCTCGCCTCCGGCGGTTTCGTACCCACCGGGACGGCACCGGCCGATGCAGCAACGACGGACGAGGCCCCGGCGAGCACGCCGAGCTCGGCCGGCGACGGGGAGGATGCTGCCGCTCTCGGCGCCACCGCGCCGACCTATCCGGTCGACCCGTCCGACGGCGACGCGTCGGTGTCTCGTTCGGTGACCCGCATCGCCGATCTGCGTGGCGGCCGGGTCGCCTACCGCGGCAGCAACGGCGAGGTCTTCACCCTGTGGCGGCTCAGCAACCCCGGCTACGGATCCATCGTGGAGATGGCCGACGATCACTCGTCGATGCGGGTGACGTTCAGCAACGGGCGCCGCGAGTCCATCCTCATCGTCACGTGGACCGACCACGGGATCGAGGCGACGAAGATGGAGAGCGGCTAGCGGCCTCAGGCGAGCGCCACCAGCTCCAGCATCGAATCGTCGAAGTAGGCGGTGTCCCCCTCCGGCATCAGGATCACCCGATCCGGCCCGAGCGCCTCGACGAACGCCGCGTCGTGGCTCACCAGGATCAACGTGCCCTGGTACTGGGAAACGGCGTCGAGGAGCGCTTCCTTCGCCTGGGGATCGAGGTTGTTGGTCGGCTCGTCGAGCAGCAGGACGTTGTGGCGCCCCACCACCAGTTGGGCGAGGGCGAGCTTGGTCTTCTCGCCGCCCGAGAGGGTTCCGGCGTCCTGGTCGATCTTGTCGGCGAGGAGGAAGTGGCCGAGCAGGGTGCGCAGCATCTGGTCGGGTTCGGTCGACACCTCTCGCATGTGGTCGAGCACGGTGATCCCGCTGCGGATCTGTTCGTGCTCCTGGGCGTAGTAGCCGACCGATACCCGGTAGCCGAGGTCGACCGAGCCGAGATCGGGAGACTCCTCCCCGGCCAGGATCCGGAGCAGCGTCGTCTTCCCGGCCCCGTTGAGGCCCATGATCACCATGCGCTCTCCCCGGTCGATGTCGACGTCGACGTCGACGAACACGACGTTGTGACCGTAGGCCTTCGCCAGCCCTGATCCTTTGATCGGGGTGCGGCCCGACGGCTCCGGTTGCGGGAACTGCAAGGCGACCCGGCGGGTCTTGCCGCCCACCTCGGTGCGGGTCGCCTTCATCTTCTCGACCCGGGTCTCCCAGGAACGGGCCCGCTTCGCCATCGCTTCGGTGCTCCCCTTGAAGCGCCGGATCCCCTCCTCGAGCCGGGCGATACGCTCGTCCTGGTGGCGGCGTTCCCGGAGCCGCTGCTCGTGGCGGCGTTCCCGCTCCGTCAGGTAGTGGCTGTAGTTGCCGCGATAGGGCTCGACCCGGCCGTCGTCGAGCGCCAGCACCGAGGTGATCGATTCGTCCAGGAGCGGCAGGTCGTGGCTGACGACGAGCAGGCCGCCCTGGTACTGGGCGAGGAACGCCATCAGCCACGCCTTGGCGTCGAGGTCGAGGTGGTTGGTGGGCTCGTCGAGCAGCAGCACGTCGGTTTCGGCGAACAGGATCCGTGCCAGCTCGACCCGGCGGCGCTGCCCTCCCGACATGGTGCCCGTCTCCTGCTCCAGCTCGCCGGCACCGATGCCGAGGGAGGAGGCGAACCGTTTTGCTTCGGCGATGGCGACGTAGCCGCCGCGGGCGGTGAACTCGTCGTCGAGGCGGGAGAAGCGCCGGATGAGCCGGTCCCGATCGGCTCCGGTGGCGGACTCCATGGCGCGCCGCGTCTGCTCCATGCGGCGTTCCAGGGTGCCGATCTCGCGGGCGGTCAGGACCCGCTCCAGCGCCGTCATCTCCCGGTCGGCCGGCTCCTCCAGGGCGGCCTCCTGCGACAGGTAGCCGATGATGCCGCTGCGCAGCACGGAACCGGCGGCGGGTTCGCGTTGCCCGGCGAGGGTGCGCAGCAGCGTGGTCTTCCCGGCGCCGTTGGGACCGACGAGACCGATCCGGTCGCCGGCGTGGATGGAGAATGAGGCATCGGAGACGAGCCGGCGCACCCCGGCTTCGATCGCGACGTCACGAGCGATGATCACGGAGGCTCCCTAGTGCTCGGCTGCGGCATCGCCGGGTACCCCGGACGCCCGCACCTTGTGGAGGATCCGCACCATCTGGCGCAGGGAGTAGAGCGCGTCGCGGCGCGACACCGCGGCCGAGCCGGGCGCCATGACGATGTGGCGGAGCCCGGCGTCGACGTGATCGCCGAGCTGGTGGAGGAGCTGATCGGGGGTGCCCCACAGCACCGACACCGCCACCACGTCGGTGGGAACCTTCGCCATCGCCGCTTCCAGCTCGGCGCGCCCGTAGCGCTCCGGCACGAAGTCGATCATGCCGCGGAACTCCTCGCCGAGAGGGTGGGCGACGCCGTGGCGGCGCCAGGTGGTCGCCGGCCCGAGCAACGCCATGAAGCGGACGAACCGGGAGTCGAGGAGGCGCCGCGCCTGGGCCTCAGTGCGACCGATGACGGTGAAGACCTGCCAGGCGGGCACGATGGCGTCGGGGTCGCGTCCGGCGGCCGTCGCCTCGGCGCGAACGACGCCGAGAGCGTCGCCGTATTCCTGTGGCGTCATCGGGAGCGTCGGATACCACCCGTCGGCGTAGCGGCCGGTGAGGCGCAGCATGCGGGGCCCGTGGGCGGCGACCCACAGCTGCGGGCGGTTCCCGGGCACCGGCTTCAGATCCATCACGGCCCCGCGGAGGGTGAAGAACTCGCCGGAGAAGTCGATCGGCCCCTCCGAATCGAAACAGAGGCGGATGATCTGGAGGGCCTCGTCGAGACGGGTCACGGGACGGTCGAAGTCGAGGCCGTACGGATCGACGTTCTCCCGCTCGCCGGCTCCGATGCCGAGAATCGGGTTCCGCTTGGTGAGATGCGACCAGGTGAGCGCCGCCTGGGCGAGCAGCACGGGGTGGCGGCGAATCGACTCGGTGACCCCGACCCCGAGGTGGAGGCGCCCGGCCCGCGCCGCCAGATGCCCGACGAGCGACTGGTAGTCGAAGTAGGGATGGGGGCTGGTTCCCGGCTTCGCCATCCAGGTGAAGTCGCGGTCCCACAGAGCCGTCGGGTAGAAGCTCTGGAAGTGGTCGACGGTCCAGGCCGCGTCGAACCCGAGGGTGCGGGCGACGCGCAGCAGCAGGTGGACCCGCTTCAGCGACGGGGCGGTGCCGACGCCGAGCCCGAGCGAGACGCGGTGGGAGTCGATCATGGCTGCCAGGCTAGGTGATCGGAGGGCCCTCGACGTCCGGCGGGGCGGCGCCGAGTTCGACGCCGACCCGAGCTCGCGCCACCCGCATCGTGGCCTCCGGGTAGGGGCCCGGATCGTCGCGGGCGGCGTCGGGAGGAACACCCGCCTCGGCCGCGGCCCTTGTGATGCGAGCCACCTGCTCCAGTTCCTCGACCTGGGTCTGCACCGACCCGCGATCCATCAGATCACCGTGACCGGGCACCACCGGCCCTTCGACGAGGGAGGCGAGGCGGGCGGCGGTGGCAGCCCATGCGATCGGGTAGGCGTCGCCGAAGGAGGGAGGGGCGCCTTCCTCGAGGAGGTCGCCGGCGAAGAGCACGCCGGTCCCGGGCACGGTGAGGATGAGATCCCCTTCGGTGTGGCCCCGGCCCAAGTAGCGCAGTTCGACGGTGCGGTCCCCGAGGTCGATACTGCCGCCTGCGGCGCAGAGGTGCTCGGGGGGCACGATGGTGAAGCGGTCGAACTCGTCCCGCTCTTCTTCTGGAACCATCGCGGTGAGGCGCCGCCGGGTCGCCTCGCCTCGTTCGATGAGGACGCGGCGGCATGCGGGGTGACCCCAGATCGCCGCGCCCGGGAACTCGCCGTTTCCGAATGTGTGGTCCCAATGCCAGTGGGTGTTGACGAGCCAGCGGACCGGGGCCGATGTGACGAGGGCCAGATCGCGCAGCAGCTCCCTGGCCCGGGCCGGCGATTCGCGGCTGTCGATGACGAGGGCCCCGGCGGACCCGATCACCAGCCCCACGTTGAGGTCGAAGGACCGGTAGCGGCGGCGGAACACCCCGTCCCCGATCTCCTGCCATGGTGTCGCCGTCGTCGATTCCTCTCGCCGATCGGGCGAGGCTACCCGACCGGGGGCCGCGGCTTCGGCGTGGCGACGTCGACGGTCTCCACCCCGTGCGCGAGCAGGGGTCGCAGCCGCATCGGCGGCATCGGACGGCTGAAGTAGAAGCCCTGGAACAGCTCGCACCCGAGCTGGGCGAAGAGGTCGACCTGCTCGCGGCTCTCGACGCCTTCGGCGATGACGTCGACGCCCAGGCTGTGCCCGAGCCCGATGATGGCGGCCGAGAGGCTGGCGGTGGCGGGACGCGTCGTCGCCTCGTCCACGAAGCTGCGGTCGATCTTGAGGATGTCGAGGGGGAGATCCTTCAGTTCGCGGAACGACGAGTACCCGGACCCGAAGTTGTCGATGACGACCCGGACGCCGCGTTCCCGTAGCCGCTCCAGGGTGCGCCGGGCGAGGGTGCTGTCGGTGAGGAGGGTCTCCTCCTTGAACTCGAGGCAGAGGCGTGACCCGTCGATGCCGCTGCCGGCGAGGGCCTGTTCGACGATCTCGACCAGGTTGCCTCGCTGGAGTTGCCGAATGGAGATGTTGAGCGACACGGCCAGGTCGTCGATGCCGGCCCGGTGCCATTCGGCCAGCTGGCGGCAGCCTTCGAACAGGGCCCACTCCCCGAGGGGGAGGATGAGATCGGTCTCCTCGGCCACGGACACGAACCGCTCAGGGAGCACCAGCCCGTGTTCGGGATGGTCCCATCGCGCCAGCGCCTCCACCCCCAGCACCGTCCCGGTCCCGACATCGACCCAGGGCTGGTAGACGAGCATGAGACCGTCGTCGACTTCCAGGGCGCGGCGCAGACCGTCGATGAGGTGGAGCCGCTCGGAGGTGCGCTGCCGCAGCTCGGGGGTGAAGTACTGGTAGGTGTTCATCCCGGCGGCCTTGGCGCTGTACATGGCGATGTCGGCGTCGCGCAGCAGGGCGTCGGCGTCGTCGCCGTCGATCGGGTAGAGGGCGATGCCGATGGAGGCGGTGACCTGTAGCTCGCGGTCTCGGACCCGGTACGGCTCCTCGAGGGTGCGCAGGATCTTGGTGGCGACCTGGCCGGCGTCCTCGACCCGCTGCCCGCCTTCGAGGATCACGGTGAACTCGTCCCCGCCGATGCGGGCGACGCTGTCGGTGGCGCGAACCGACGAGACGAGGCGGCGCGCCACCTGCTGGAGCAGCTCGTCGCCGATGCTGTGCCCGAAGCGGTCGTTGATGGTCTTGAACTGGTCGAGGTCGACGAACATGAGCGCCACCAACCCGCCGTCGCGTTGCGAGCGGATGATGGCGTTGTGGAGACGGTCCCCGAACAGCACCCGGTTGATGAGCCCGGTGAGGGGATCGAACCGCGCCACGTAGTTCATGCGGCGCCGGTCCTCCTCCCGGGCCGCTTCGTACTCGCGGTCCCGGATGCGCCATTCGCGGCGCATCGCCCGGGCCGCGGGCCGGAACAGGAAGAGCCCCTCGGCGATGAGCAGCATGATCGTCAGGACCAGGAACCCGAACACGACGTTGCGCAGCATGGCGACCCGTGACTCGGCGTCGCCTCCGAGCCGAGACACGATGGCGCCCATGCCGGCGGCGTAGCGGTTGGAGGCGGTCTCCACCGCGACCGCGTCGCCCGGGTCGATCGGCTCCCCGGCGTCGTGGGCGGCAACCATCACCTCGCCGAGCCCGACGAGACGCTCGTAGTCGGGAAGCACCGCGTCGCGCAGTCCTTCCAGATCGCCGCCGGCGATGTCGACGACCCCGTCGTCGGGTTGGAAGGGGATTTGATCGGCGATGAGCTGGTCGAGGGCGTGGGCGAGGTCGGCGGCGGCGGTGTCGGCTGCCCCCCCGGAGGCGCTGGCGAGTTGGCGTGCCGTGTCGGCGACCCGGCGGCTCAGCAGGATCTGGCCGGCTGCCGCACTCAGCTCGGAGGCGTCGCGGCGCTGGTGGCCGAGGGCGTAGGAAACGAGGAAGGTCGCGATGATGGACACGAGGGCGAGCATGGTGAGGCCGACGACGTAGCGGCCGGCGGGACGGGGCGGCAAGCTCCCCGAGAACGCAAGGGGCTCGGGAGGCACGGCCGTCTCCGGCACACCCGGTGTGTGCTCTCCATCCATCGACACCTCAGGCTGCTCGTCGCCGCTCGATCCCACCCCGCCGAGTGGCGCGGCTTCTCAGCCCGTATCGGTCCCGGTGGGCGCCGAGTTGACCCTTCCGTGCCGGCCACCCGGCCCCGGCTCATGCCTCGATGGGTTCGGAGGCCTTCTCCCAAATCCCGGTCTCGAGGTATTCGCAGATGGAGGCGGCGGCGCGGCGGCCGGCTCCCATCGCCAAGATGACGGTGGCGCCTCCGGTGACGATGTCGCCGCCGGCGAACACCCCGACCTTGGGGGTCCGTCCCGTCTCCGGGTCGGCCACCAGCGTTCCCCACGCGGTCTCCTCCAGGTCGGGTGCCGTCTTCTGGATGAGCGGGTTGGGGCGGTTGCCGATCGCCACGACCGCGACATCGATGTCCATCTCGACGACGTCGCCCTCGACGGGTCGGGGGCGGCGCCGGCCGCTGTCGTCGGGCTCTCCGAGTTCCATCCGTTGCAGCTCGACCCCGGTGAGCCAGCCGTCGTCGTTGCCCTTCAGTTCGAGGGGCGAGACCAGCGTCATGAACTCGATGCCCTCGGCCTTGGCATGCTCCACTTCCTCGGCCCGGGCGGGCATCTCCGCCTCGGAGCGCCGGTAGAGGATCATGGCCCGTGCCGCTCCGAGCCGCTTGGCGGTGCGGACCGCGTCCATGGCGGTGTTGCCGCCGCCGAACACGGCGACGTTCTTGCGGTACAGGTCGAGCAGCGGCGTCTCGGCCGCCTCGGCGTAGGCCTTCATCAGGTTGACGCGGGTGAGGAACTCGTTGGCCGAGTACACCCCGATCAGGTTCTCTCCCGGCACGTTGAGGAACCGGGGCAGCCCGGCGCCGACGCCGATGAAGACCGCATCGAAGCCTTCGACCTCGAACAGGTCGTCGAGGGTGTCGATCATGCCGATCACCGAGTTGGTCTCGAACCGGACGCCCATGGTGGCGAGCTGGTCGATCTCGGTGCGGACGATCTCCTTGGGGAGCCGGAACTGGGGGATGCCGTAGACGAGAACCCCACCGAGCTCGTGGAGGGCCTCGAACACGGTGACGTCGTGGCCGGCCTTGATGAGGTCGGTGGCGCAGGCGA
>CAZQUB010000011.1:0-34486 GCA_964596225.1 uncultured Acidimicrobiaceae bacterium | reverse complement strand
TAGTCGCTGAAGGTGAGGAAGGTCGCCCCGTAGCCGCGCAACCCGCCGTGCACCGTGATCCCGTTGACGATGGCGCCCATGGCGTGTTCCCGGACTCCAAAACGGAGATTGCGGCCGCCGCGATCGTCGCGGCTGAAATCGGAGGCGTCCTTGATGAGCGTGTTGGTGGAGCTGGCGAGGTCGGCGGCGCCGCCGATCACGTCGGGACGCGAGGCCGCCAGCGCGTTGAGGACCTTGCCGGCGATCGACCGGGTCGCCGCCTTCGCGCCCGGTTCGCCGGTCGGGACCTCGAGCTGCACCGGTGCAGGATCGAAATGGGCGTCCCACGCCGCGGCGAGGTCGGGCCGCTCGGCCATGACCATCTGGAAGCGTCGTTCCCACTCGGAGCGAGCCTGCCGTCCCCGGTCCATGGCCTTCGAGAAGAACTCGGTCACCTCGGGCGGAACGTGGAAGGGCGGGAAGGTCCACCCCATCAGCTCCTTGACCTTGGCCACTTCCTCCTCACCGAGGGGTGAACCGTGGGCGGCGGCGGTGTCCTGCTTGGCCGGGCTCCCGAAGCCGATGTGCGTCTTGCACGAGATCAGGGAAGGGCGATCCTCCACCGCGATCGCCGCCCGCACCGCTTCCTCCACGGCGGGCCGGTCATGACCGTCGACCGTCAGGGTGTGCCAGCCGTAGGCGGCGAACCGCTGCGGGACGTCCTCGCTGAACGCCAGCGACGTCGGCCCCACCAGGGTGATGCCGTTGTCGTCGTAGAGGTAGATGAGGCGCCCCAGGCCGAGGTGTCCGGCGAGGGAGGCCGCCTCGGAGGCGACGCCCTCCATGAGATCGCCGTCGGATACGAGGGCGTAGGTGCGATGGTCGACGAGTTCAGAACCGAATTCCGCCCGCAGGTGCGCTTCGGCGATCGCCATGCCCACGCCGTTGCCGAACCCCTGCCCAAGTGGCCCGGTGGTGGTCTCGATGCCGCGGGACGGGTCGCGTTCGGGATGGCCGGGGGTGGGTGATCCCCATTGCCGGAAGTTGGCGATGTCGTCGATGGTGATCGGGAAGCCGCAGAGATGAAGCAGGGAGTAGAGCAGCATCGAGGCGTGCCCGTTGGAGAGCACGAAACGATCCCTGTCGTGCCACTCGGGGTGTTCCGGATCGACGGTGAGGAATCTGGTCCAGAGCACGACGGCGAGGTCCGCCATTCCCATCGGGGCGCCGGGATGGCCCGAATTGGCCTTCTGCACGGCATCGATGGAGAGCACCCTGACCGTGTCGACTGCGAGTTGTTCGATGGTGTCCGTCATGTGTTCCTCCCGGTTGCGGCGCCAGCGTAGTGAGCCTGCCGTCAGGCGACGATCCCAAGGTCGCGCCGCGATTCGTTGAGCCGCTCCGCCCCGGCATCGCCCACCACCACGATGTCCTCGATCCGGATCCCGAACGCCCCGGGCAGGTAGATGCCGGGCTCGACGGAGAACGCCATGCCGGTGTCGAGGGCCTGGTCGTTGCCGGCGACGAGATACGGCTCCTCGTGGACTTCGAGCCCGATCCCATGTCCCGTGCGATGGATGAAGGCGTCCCCGTACCCGGCATCGTCGATCACGTCACGGGCGGCCCGATCGATCTCCTCCGCGGCCACCCCCGGGGCCACCGCGGCGACCCCTGCCTCTTGGGCCTGCCGCACCACCTCGTGCACCTCCCGCACCGCCGCCGCCGGCGGCCCGACGTGGAAGCACCGGGTGGTGTCGGAGTGGTACCCGTCGAACGATCCCCCGAAATCGACCACGACCGCGTCGCCTGGGGCGATGACCCTGTCCCCCGCTTCGTGATGGGGCGATGCCCCATTGGGGCCGGCGGCGACGATGCTGAAGGCGGCCATCTCGTGACCTTCCTCGACGGTCATCTCGGCGACGAGGCGGGCCAGCTCCCGCTCGGTGCGCCCGGTGAAGCGTTCCTCGCGAAGCCGGAGCGCCACCCGGTCGGCCGCGGCCCCGGCCCGGCGGAGCCGCTCGACCTCACCGGGCTCCTTGCGGATCCGGAGCTGGGCCATGAGCGGCCCGGCGGATGCGAAGGCGAGGGCGGGACGGCGGGCTTGGAGCCCGAGGAGGAACCGGGACCAGGTGCTGTCCCCGATGGCGGCGCGGCGGGCTCCTCCCAGCATCCCGGCGACGAGGGCGACCGGGTCTTCGGTCTCCCTCCAGGGGCGGATCGTGAACACCTCGGGCCGGGCCTCCACCCGCGGCGCCTCCAGCTCGGGCACTACCAGGACCGGTTCCCCTTCCCGCGGCACGACGGCCATGGTGAGGCGTTCCATCGCCATCGCCCGATACCCGGTGAGGTAGGGCAACCCGGCGCCGACCGACAGCAACAGCACGTCGAGGTCGCGTGCGGCCATGACGCTCCGGGCCCGGGCCATCCGCCCCGGATAGTCGAAGGCGGGTAGGCCGTTCATCGTTCGCTGGCCGCCAGCGACTCGCGGGCGTGATACGAGGACCGCACCAGCGGACCCGATTCGACGTGCCCCAGCCCGAGGCGTTCCCCTTCGGCCCGGTAGCGGGCGAACTCGTCGGGGGGTACGTAGCGGTGGATGGGACGGTGCCGGGGGGTGGGTCGCAGGTACTGCCCGATCGTGACGATGTCGACCCCGACCGCCCGCAGGTCGGCGAGGGCGCCCATCACCTCCTTCTCGGTCTCGCCCATCCCGACGATGAGGCCCGACTTGACGGTCCCGGCCGGGTTGTGCCACTTGGCGCGGGCCAGCAACGTGAGGGAGCGTCCGTAGTTGGCGGCGGTGCGGACATCTCGCTGGAGCCGGAGCACGGTCTCGGTGTTGTGGTTGAGGACGGCGGGTTTCTCCCCCATGACGACCTCGAGGGCGTCGAGGTCGCCTTTGAAATCGGGGATGAGGACCTCGACGTCGCATTCCGGCACCGCGGCGCGGATGTGGCGGATGGTCTCGGCGAAGACCTCGGCGCCGCCGTCGGGAAGGTCGTCTCGGTTGACCGAGGTCAGCACGGCGTGGCGCAGGCCCATCGCGGCGACCGCCTCGGCGGCCCGGGCCGGCTCGTCCCAGTCGACCTCACCGGGCCGGCCGGTGGTGACGTCGCAGAAGGAACACGCTCGGGTGCACCGGTCGCCGAGCAGCATGAGGGTTCCGGTGCCCTGCGACCAGCACTCGTAGATGTTGGGACATCCGGCCTCGACACAGACCGTGTTGAGTTTGAGCCGGTCGACGAGGTGCTCCAGCTCACCGAAGTTCTGGTTGGAGGTGTCCGCCCGAACCCGGATCCATTCGGGCCGGGGCGGCTCGCCGGGGAGGAGGCCGTTGATCGTGATCGGGGTCGCTTCACGCTGCTGCGGGCTGAACGTCCCGGCGGCGAGCATCCGGTCGACGTCGAAGGTCTTCCCGGCGCCGCGGGCGAAGGCACCGAGCTGGATCTCGGCCTCGGCGAACCCGAAGGTGGCGGTGACGTGGGGCAGCAGCGCCTCGACCGTCTCCTCCAGGCTGACGGGCCGGCCCAGCAGGGCGGCGAGGGACGTGACCGGGCGGCCCTCGATGCCGCAGGGCACGATGTTGGTGAAGTACTCCATGGCGGGATCGACGTTGAGGGCGAAGCCGTGCATCGCGACGCCTCGCGCCACCCGTACGCCGATGGCGGCCACCTTCCCGGCCGCGGTCCACACGCCGGTGTATCCGGGCTCGGCCCAGGCGTCGATCCCCATCCCGGCCAGGGTCGCGATCAGCAGCTGCTCGATGCGGCGGACGTGGCCCACCATGTCGAACCCGCCGCGGAGGGCCGGCACCGCGAAGATCGGGTAGCCGACGAGCTGGCCGGGGCCGTGGTAGGTGATGTCACCGCCGCGGTCGACGTGATGGAGCTCGGCCCCGATGGCGCCCAGCGTCTCCGCCGCCACCAGCAGGTTGGAGCCGTCGCCGTTGCGGCCGACCGTGTAGGTGTGGGGATGTTCCACCAGCAGCAGGTAGTCGGCGGCGGTGCGCCCCCCGACGCGGCCTTCCCAGATCGCCCGTTGCAGGTCCCACGCCTCGGCGTAAGGGAGACGTCCGAGCCATCTGATTCGCGCGGTCGCTCCACCCGGGACCGAGCCGGTCACGTCAGTTCCTGCTCCCAATCCCACGATTCGAGGTTCTGCTTGATGCGGCTCAGGAAGAGCACCGCGGTCGAACCGTCGAAGACACGATGGTCCCAGGTGAGACCGAGGTAGCCGATGTGGCGGATCGCCAGCGTGTCGGTCCCGTCGGGCAGCGTCACCACCGCCGGCCGCTTGGCGACCGTGTCGGTGGAGAGGATGGCGACGTTGGGAACGTTGATGATCGGCGCCGACATGAACGAGCCGAACGGGCCGGGGTTGGTGATCGTGAACGTCGATCCCTCCAGGTCCTCGAGGGCCAGCTTCCCGTCCCGCGCCTTGTCGGCCAGCGCCCGGATGCCACGGGCCAGCCCGGTCATGGTCAGGCCCTCGGAGCCTCGGAGCGTCATGACGACGAGGCCGGTCTGGTTCATGTCGACCGCAATGCCGAGCTCCACCCCCTGGTGGAACACCTGGGTCCCCTCTTCGAGATTGAACGCGGAGTTGACCACCGGGTAGGCGGCGAGGGCGTCGATGGTGGCCCGGGCGATGAACGGCAGGTAGGTGAGGGAGAACCCCTCACGCTGCTTCCAGGCGGCACGGTGGGACTGGCGCACCTGCTCCACCCGGGTGTAGTCGACTTCGACGGAGGTCCACACGTGGGCTGCGGTCCGCTTGGCGCGGGCCATGTTCTCGGCGATGACCTTGCGGATCCGCGGGATCTCCTCTTGGCGGGACCGGACGTCGGACCCGGGAGGAGCGGCGACCGTCGCCGGCGGGGCGACCGGCGGCGGAGCGGACGGAGGAGGCGGGGTGGTGGCCGGTTCGAAGGACACGGTGGCGGACGGAGCGGGCGGCGCGGTCGGCGCCGGAGGCGGCACTTCCCCGGCTCCGGCGCGGGCGACCCCGGCGTCGATGAGGGTCATGATGTCCTTGCGGGTGATCCGTCCTCCCTCCCCGGTCCCGGCGACCAGGTTGAGGTCGATGCCGTGCTCGACGGCGAGGCGCCGCACCACGGGGGATAGCACGGCGCGCCGGGGAGCATCGGATGAGGCGTCGGGCACGGCAGGAGCTGCCGCCACCGGGGCGGCGGCGGGCTCGGGTGAGGCGGGTTGGGGCGTGGCCGGTTCGGCCGGAGCCGGTTCCTCCGCCGCCGGAGTCTCTTCCGGCTCGGGTACCGGGGCCGCGGGTGCCGGGGCCGCTTCGGCCGGGGCCGCGGCGGCCGGGGCCGCTTCGGCACCTTCACCGGCTTCGGCGATCACCGCGAGCGGCGTCCCGACCGTCACGGTCTCACCCTCGGCGACCAGGATCTCCTGGACGACGCCGGACAAGGGCGACGGGACCTCGGTGTCGACCTTGTCGGTCGAGATCTCGAGGAGCACTTCGTCCGCCTCGACCGTGTCGCCAGGCTGCTTGGCCCAGCTGAGGATCGTTCCTTCGGTGATCGTCTCACCGAGCTGGGGCATCGTGACCGTTACGGCCATGGGTGCGCTCTCCTTCCGGTTACTCCAAACCTACCCACCACGATCCGGGCACGCATCAGTGCAGGGGACGCCCCGCCGCGGCGAGCAGGCCCTCCCCGATGGCCTCGGCGACGGTCGGGTGGGCGTGGATGAAGGCTGCCGCCTCAGACGGGAGGGCCTCCCACGCCACCGCATACATCAACTCGTGGATCAGTTCTCCCGCCACCGGTCCCACCACGGTGGCCCCGAGGATGGGACCGTCCTTCTCGGCGACGATCTTCACGATCCCGTCGGTGTGACCCATGATGATCGCTCGTCCCACCCCCCGCATGCCATGGGTGGTGACGTCGACGTCGTAGCCCTCCTCCCGGGCTCTGGCTTCGGTGAGGCCGACGCTCGCCACCTCGGGGTGGGTGTACACCACCAGCGGGATGGCGCGGTGATCGACCGGAGCCGGTGCCCCGGTGGCGATATAGGTGACGGCGGCGATGGCCTCGGCGAAGGCGGCGTGGGCGAGTTGCTGGGTGCCGGCCACGATGTCGCCCACCGCGAAGATGCCGGGCTCGCCGGTCTCCATGGTGGCGGGGTCGACCACCACGAATCCGCGGTCGACCTGGACGCTGGTGGTCTCCAGGCCGGCGCCGTCGGTGACCGGAGCCCGGCCCACCGCCACCAGGACGACATCGACCTCGACCGAGTCGTCACCGTAGGGCACCACGACCGTGCTGTCGCGTTTCTGGGGACGGTCGACGCCGACCCCGGTGTGGATGGCGACGCCTTTCTTCTTGAGGGCGCGCTGCAGGATCTTCGCCGCTTCCGGCTCCAGGCCCGGCACCACCTGGTCCATGACCTCGAAGAGATGGACCTCGGCGCCGGTCTCGCCGAGCACGGCGGCGAATTCGGACCCGATGGCGCCGGCGCCCACGATGGCGACCCGATCGGGCCGTTGCTCCCAGTCGAGGGCTTCGTTGCTCGACACGACGAGGTGGCCGTCGAAGTCGTAGCCGGGAATGGTGCGCGGCACGGACCCCATGGCGAGGATGACGTGACGGGCTTCGAGCTGCCTCGCCTCACCCTCGTCGGAGACGACCGCGACGCCGCCGGCGGCCAGTTTCCCCACACCGGAGATCACGTCGACGCCGCGTGCCTTGAGCAGGCCTTGGAGCCCGCGGACCAGCCCGTCCACCACCTCGTTCTTGCGCCGGAGCGCCGCCGCCCAGTCCAGGGTCGGTTCGGCGACGTTCACCCCGAACGTGGCCGCGTCGCGCACCGTGGAGAACACCTCGGCGGTCTGGAGCCAGGACTTGGCGGGGATGCAGCCTCGCAGCAGGCAGGTCCCGCCGACACGGTCCTTCTCGACGAGCGCCACGTTGAGACCGAAATTGTGTGCGTAGAGCGCGGCGGCATAGCCGCCCGGTCCGCCCCCAATGATGACGACGTCGTACACGATGCCTCCGGATTGCCGGGAAAGTGACGTGCACGGCCGAGGTTAGCGCAGCGGTGTTCCACGGTTGCCAGGCGCTCCTGGCACAGAATCGCCGCCGCGGTGGCGGCTACGCTGCGTCCGGACCATGCAGACCCGCTACCTCCTGCTCGCCGCGCTCCTCACCGGCCTCGCCATCCTGGTGGCGGCCGCGGTGTGGATCGCCCGCTTCTGAGCCGGACCGGAGGCTCCGCCCCATGCTCCCGCTCCCCTCGCCCGATCTGCGGGCCCTCGCCACCGGGACGACCGTGGTGGCATTCGTGACGCGGGGCGCCGTCGGCGCCGGCGACGAGGTGGTGCTGCACGCCGAGGGTTCGCGGCCTCCTGCCACCCTCCAAGCCCCGTACCGGGCGTGGGCCGAGCAAACGCCGCCTGACGGGGAATGGTCGGCGGTGGTGGTCTCGGTCGACCCGGCGGGACTCATCGACGGGCCCGCCGGGACCCCGCATCACATCCTCGCCCACGTTCCTGACGGCGATCTGCTCGTGTTGCGGGTCTACGGCCCCGACGGTGCGGTGCTCGACGACGACGCGTTCGCGGCACGCCGGCGTGACGTGGAAGGGACCATGGCGCCATGACCGTCATCCCGGGCCCGCCCGGCATCCAGCTCGAGACCCGCTGGGACGTGGCCGAGGACCCGGCCCGGGCCGCGGTGCTGTGCCATCCCCACCCCCTCGCCCAGGGATCGATGCGGGCCCCACTCATGGCCGCCATCACCAAGGTCCTGGTACGGGCCGGGTTCGCGGTCTTGCGGTTCAACTTCCGCGGTGTCGGCCTCTCCACCGGACGCCACGACTACGGGATCGGCGAACTCGACGACGTGGCCGCCGCCTTCGCCCACGGCGTGAAGCGCTTCCCCGAGCTCCCCTTCGGCATCGCCGGCTGGTCGTTCGGCGCCGCCGTCGCCCTCCGCTGGCAGGCCCGGGACCGGGCCGACATCCCCTACGTCGGGATCGCGCCACCGGTGTTACCGGAGGGTGAGGTACGGCTGCCCGAGCCGGAGTCGCTCCCTCTCGCGCCGCGCTCCTTCATCGTCGGCGACCGCGACCAGATGATCGACGTCAAGGCCCTCACCCGCTACGCCGCCGCGATCGGAGCGCCGCTCCACGTGCTGGAGGGAACCGATCACTTCTTCCACTCCCGGGAAGAGGAGGTGGGCCGCCTGGTCGCCTCCGACCTCGGGGCGGAGGGCGACCCCCTCGGCGGGTAGCCGCGGTCCCGGTGCCGCGCCGGCGCCCGGCTCCTAGGCGGACAGGCCCGGTGAGGCCGGGCCCACCCACGCCAGGCCGTATGGCTCGAGGGCGACCACCCCGATGCGGTCGGCGAGGGGGAGGGAGGCGAACCGACCGTTGCCCACGGCCTGGCGCGGGCGGGCCGACGGACCCGGAGCGCTGAGGGAGCGAACGAGGAGCCCCTCCCCGTCATAGGGGCCGACCTCGACCCGCAGCGGCTCCGCCGTCAGGTTGGCGACGAGCAATTGGGGCCCGAGGCCCGGGGCGGCTCGCACCGCGAGTCCCAGCGCCGCCAGTTCATCCGAGGAGGTGCAGGTCAGCACCTCGGCGCCCTTCCACCGGGCGAGCCAGGCGAAGACGGCGCACATGGGAGCGACCTCGCCGGCGTCGCCGACGAGGCCGCGCGGCCCGCACGGCTCGTAGTAGGTGATCGAGGAGATGCCCGCCTCGGCGAGGAACTTGACACTCCCTGCGGTCCAGCCGGCTCCGAGCATGGCGTACTGGCGGCGATCCCCGGCGGCGCCCGCCGCATCGGTCCGGGGCAGGAGCGTGACGGGGCTGACCGCGATGGGCCGATCGCCGCTGAAGCCCTTCGCGGAGCGCACGGTCGCGCCCTGGATCCGCAACGACTCGATCAGCGAGAGGTCGTCCGTCGCATGCTCCTGCGGCATGATGGCGTACGACACCGCGTCCATGAGGTCGGCGGCGGGGCGGGTGCGATTGAGCTCGCAGAACTGCATGTCGGTGCCACCCCCGATCGGAACCCCGGGGAGGACCGCCCCGAGCGCCTCGCGCACCGTGGAGAGGACGCCGGGAGGCGTCGTCTCCTCCGGAGTCGCACTCTCGGCGCCGGCGGCGAAGACGAGGAGACGCGCCAGCCGGCACCCGGCCAGCGCCTCCCCGAGAGGAGCAAGATCGGCGCTCCCCGCCCCCGGCACGTGCAGCGCGACTTCGAGCGCGCAGTCCAGGGCGTCCGCCGTCTGCCGTGCCTGGCGCAGCACGTCCGTCGCGTCGCCGGCGGCGACGTCGAGATCGACTCGGAGATGATCGAATCGGTAGGTCCGGAGGACATCGGTGCAGCGCCCGTGCTGCGACCGGCCGGGACGCGATGCGCCAAGCCCGATCTGGGGGAGACGGAAGCCGGTGGGATCACCGACCTCGATCCGCACCACGTCGTCGCGACCGGCGCCCTCGGACCGGAGCGGGATCCCGACCCCCTCGATGGTGATCCGCTGGGACAGTTCCTCGCCGGCGGTGGCGTGGTGGGGGAAGCCGAGCCCGATCGGGGTTCCGTAGGTCTTGAACGAGGCGTCGGTCCAGTTGCGCTGGTCCTCCATCTCGAACAGATCGCCTTCGAAGTGGAAGGCGGCGACGCCGCCGGATGCGAGGCCGACGGTGAGGCGCGACACCGGGGGGAAGAGCGCCAGGTACACGCCGTCCTCGAACGGCTGGGGACCGATATCGAGGGGAAGGTCGCCTGCGCATGTCCCGTCCGGACCCTCACCGGTGTACGGCTGCCCTGCGCACTCGTCGTCCGGGTTGAGCACGCAGAAGCCGATCCTGTCGTAGTCGAAGGCGCCGTCGCACCGGCCGGCCATGCTGCACTCGAGGACCCCGTCGGAGCCAGCCGCGTACCGTCCCCGCCACCAGAAGTCGATTCCCTTGCCGCCGTCCCGGTGGCGAGCCTCGAACGAGACCTCGAATCCTCCGTCCGTGTCCACGACCCGGAGGTCGTCGACGACCGGCGGGATCGTGCCCCACTCGTCGTCCCGGACGGCGACGTAGATGCGCCGGACGATCTCGACGCCGTTGACCTCGATGCGCCTCAGATCGATTCCGTCCAAGATGGCCCGCATCGGGCCCGCCCTCAACTCAGTCATGCCGCCTCGCATCGTGGTCGTTCCTCCTCATCCGGCCCGCCCGCCACCATCCCGGCTCGACGGCGTGACTGCGCCCGCGTTGCATGCACACCCGGGAACCCTCAGGCGTCTCCCTCTTCGGCCAGAGCCTTCAGGCGGAGGTACTCGCCCACATCCCACACGTTGTTGTCGCTGGCGATGAGGCCGTCCCGGATCTCCAGGACACCGAGGTTCCAGCTCTCGAACTCGCGGTTCGTGGCGGGGATGCCCAGGTACTCGCCTTTGTGGATGGCGCGCCACCGGGTCCTCCCCGCGACACGGGATCCTTCCACGATGGGATCTTCGAGCGCGATTTCGAGGACCTCGAATGCGCGGTGGAAGTACGACGCGGCAGTCACGAGGTTGTCCCTCCCCGTCACCTCCATCGCCGGATCGGCGATGACGCAGTCCTCCGTGTAGAGCTCCGCGATTCGTTCCGGGTCGTTGGATCGGATAGCCGCTGCCAGGCGATCGAGCACGCTGCGCATCTCGTCATCCACCGCCGCATCACCTCCTTGGTGCCGTCACGGGACGCAACCGGGATCGTGGGGCGTAGGGCCGCAACCGGGTCGAGACCCCGCCCCTAACTTGTTCGTACAGGCACGGTAGCGAGGCGGACACCCGGTTTCAACCGTGAGCCGGATCGTGCCTTCGACCGGCCCGCGGCCGCATCCCGGCCCCTGATGCCGAGACGGGATCGCCGCAACGAGGAGCCGCGCAACGGACGGGTCCGGCCCGGCCGACCTCACCGGCTGGTGGCCGCCGGCGTGACGTGGACCAAATCGCGCGGGACGTCGATGTCGATCTGGAGACGATCGGTGCGCAGCCAGGCCCGGAAACAGTCGATGGGCACCTCCTGCTGGTCCCAGGAGACGGACTCGATGAATGCCAGCGCGGTGTGGTCCTCGACCCCCAGCAGCCGTGCCAGCCGTCGCCCGGAGTTGACCGCCTTCACCTGACGGTGAGCCCTCGCCACGGTGCGGTCGAAGGCGGTTTCGATGAGCCCGTAGAGGGAGTCGCTCCCTTCGAGTGCGAGGACCTTGTCGGCGAACACCTCGGGGAGGTGGTTGACGACGTAGAGCGCAACGTCGTCGTCGACATAGCGAAGGCGTTCGATCGTGACCCCGATCGAACCCGGCGCCAGCCCCAGGGCGTGGATCGCCCATGCCGGCAGCTCCTCACGCTCCTTGCGCATCACGGTGGACGTGACCTTGCGCCCGAGTTGCTCCACCTCCTCGCGGAAGAAGCCGCGCGGCGATTGCAGCAGCCACGATCCCGGGCGATCCTCGGCGACGAACGTGCCCCGTCCCTTCTCCCGCCGGATCATGCCCAGGTTCTCCAACGTGAGGAACGCTTGGCGCACCGTGGAACGCGATACCTTGAACGAACGGGTGAAGGCGGGTTCCGACGGGATCTGATCGCCGGGCAGCCACCTCCCCGATGTGATCTCTCCCTGGAGGATGCTGGCGAGCTGGAAGTAGTACGGAACCGGCGACGTCCGCTCGATCCGCCCTTGAGGGAATTGAGCTGTTCTCCGGGCCATGGCAAATCCTCACTGACCAGACCGCAAGGTGCGTAGCGTAGCCACCGTGTCCGGCCGCCGTCTCACACACCGAACCGGGGGTTCCGACGGTACTGCGGCGATGGCCGACAGGCCTCCCCGCCCGGGAGCATACCTCCCGGTCGGCGCGCCATCTCCACGGGCACGACCCGCGGTACCATCGACTGAGGACGATTCGTATCGCGCCCTCCCCCGAACGACGCCTCGAGAGGGCCTCGGACCAGGTTGCGGGAGTGCCCCCCGTCGAGGCGCTCCCGGGGTTCCCGAGGTGGCGGCGGGCGCGACGATCACCATTGACATCTCGGGAGCTTAATCGGTACGGTTGACCGTACAGGTTCCGCACAGGAAGGCACGACGGTGACCACCAGCGACGGCGCGACCAACACCCACACCCCGACCGGCGTCACGAAACAACGGAACGTGCTGATCCCGCTGGCCGACGGCGTCGAGCTGGCGTGCGACCTCCGGTTGCCCGAGGGCATCGGCCCCGTCCCGGCCATCGTCACCTACATCCCCTATCAGAAGGATGCGATGTTCGCGGCAGACTTCGACCGCGAGAACGACTTCTTCGCGGCCCACGGGTACGCGGTCGTGGTGGTCGACGTCCGCGGCCTCGGATGCTCCGGAGGCGTCCCCGACGGTGTCAGCGACCCGCGCGAGGCGCGCGACATGACCACCGTCATCGCGTGGATCGCCGAGCAACCGTGGTGTGACGGATCGGTCGGCATGTGGGGCGTCTCCTACGGAGGCATCACCACGTTCAGCACCGCGGCGCAGCGGCCACCGGCCCTCAAGGCCATCGTCGCCGTCCAGGGCTGCGTCGACATGTACCGCGATGCGAGCTTCACCGGCGGTCTCCGCAACTGCCTCGGCGTCGAGGGGGCCTGGGGTCCGTTGATGCTCGCCCTCCAACTCATGCCCCCCACCCTCCCGGACGAGGACGGGCGGTGGGAACGGATCTGGCGCCAGCGCCGCGAAGAGGGCGTCCCGATCATGCTTCCGTGGCACGACCACGAAACCCGCGACGACTACTGGGAGGGGCGGTCGACGGTCGTCGAGGACATCGAGACCCCGGCGTTCCTTATCGGGAGCTGGCGGGACATCTTCCCCGAGCCCATGGTGCGCGCCTACGAGAGGCTCACCTCCCCGAAGAAGCTGTGGATGGGCCCATGGCTCCACGGAGGACCGGACAAGTCTCCCTTCGAAGCGGTCGCCTACCTCGATCAGATGATGCGCTGGTGGGACCGCTGGCTGCGCAACGAGGACACCGGGATCGAGCACGAGCCGCCGGTGACGATCTTCGTGGAGCAGGGTGACGGCTGGCGCAACGAAGCCGCCTGGCCGATCCCGCGCACCACGACCTCGCGGTACTCCCTCTCCCCCGACGGCGCCCTCACCCTCGGCGAAACGGCGGGGTCAGCGTGGGTGCGCTACCAGTGCGATCCGACCGTCGGAGCTCAGGCCGGGCTCTGGGAGCCGCTGGCCCTCGGCCTGGGCCTGCCGCTCGATCAGGCCGAGGACGACCTGAAGTCGCTGACGTTCACCACCGAGCCCCTCGCGGAGGAATTGGAGATCACCGGCGACCCCCGCGCCGTCGTGCGCCTCCGCGTCGTCGAGGGTGAAGACGCCGCGGTGGTTGCCAAGCTCGTGGTGCTGCGCCCCAACGGAGAGAGCGCCCTCATCAGCACCGGCATGATCCGGGTCAGCCACCGCAACGGGAGCGAGGCGCCGGCTCCGGTCCCCCTCGGCGAGGACATCGAGGTCACCGTCCCGCTGTGGACCATCTCGTATCGGGTCCGGGCGGGTGAGCGGCTCCGGCTCTCGATCTCGGGGGCCGACTTCCCGCGCTACTGGCCACTCCCCCACAATGCGACGATCGAACTGCGGACCGGCGCCGACGGGACATACCTCGATCTTCCATTGGTGGCGGGCCCCACCGGTGTCACCGGCCCCGAGATGGTCGCGTCCGATCCCACCATCGACTACTTCCCCCTGGTGGTCGGCGGCGCCCCGCTGTGGTCGATCGAGCGGGACCTGGCCACCGGATCGGTGGCGGTGACCACCGGCGCCAAGTCCGACATCTACACGCCGGACCTCGAGGGGCGGGTGATCATGGGTCACGTCGCCACCGCCACGGTGCAGCGTGACCGCCCGGACGCGGCCCGCATCGAGGCCCGCACCGAGGCGGTGTACCGGTCCCCGGTGGCCCAGGAGATCAAAGTGACGGCGCTGGCGTTCGTGACCCAGCACGGGATGGACCTCCGGGGAACGATCGACGTCAACGGCGAGCAGATCTATGAGAGGTCGTGGCATGCCTGATCCCGCACAGCATGAACCGAGGGGGGCGTCGCTCGCCGGAAGGGCCGGGATCGTGACCGGAGCCGCCCGTGGCATCGGCCAGGCGGTGGCGGCCGGCATCGTGGCCGAGGGCGGGAGCGTCGTCGTCGTCGACGTCGACGCGGAGGCGGCGAGGGAGACCGCCGACGACCTCGGTCCCGCCGCGATCGCGGCGGCCGCCGACGTCCGGGCGTTCACCGAGATCGAAGCCGCGGTCTCCCTGTGCCGTGAGGCCTTCGGCCACATCGACTTCATGGTGGCCAACGCCGGCATCGGCGACTACAGCAGCATGGCCGACGGTGACGTCGAGCGATGGCGCCGCGTCATCGACACCAACCTGCTCGGCGTCGCCCACACGGTGCGGGCCGTGCTCCCCCACCTCAAGGAGATCGGGAGAGGCGACGTGGTGCTCATGTCCTCGATCGCGGGCCGCAACGCCTGGGCCGGGGAACCGATCTACATCGCCACCAAGTGGGGCATCGTCGGGCTGGGACATTCCCTGCGCGCAGAGTGCACCGCATGGGGGGTGCGCGTCACGTTGATCGAGCCGAGCATCGTCGACACTCCCCTGGTGCGGAGCACGGCGGAGGGACGCGCCGAGCTGGAACGCTATGCCTCCCTCCAGCCGGCGGACGTCGGTCGCGCCGTCGTCACCGCCCTCGCCCAACCGCCCCACATGCTCATCACCGAGATCGAGCTGCGGCCCCTCGGCCCGGACCTCTGATCAGCCCGATCTCGTTTTCATTTGACTTGGGCGTCCGATCCTGAGAAGCTGTACGTACAGGCCCTGAATCGGAGGAGGAGAAGAGCCGATGAGCGCTGCCAACCGAGGGGCGAGTTCGACTGCCAAGCGAGTGGGAACGGGCGCCGACGCGCGCCGGGGGATGTTCCATCGAGCTTCTGTGCGCTTCATCGCGATCGCGATGATGGTGAGCCTTCCAGGCGCACTCCTCGCCTCGTGTGATAGCTCGGACAACGCCACGACAACCACCGTGTCCGGATCCGAGACCACCGAACCCACCAATACCACCGAGGCGACCACGACAACGGGCGCCGAGGTGACCGGACCACCCGCCGTCCCCACCGGCGACCTGAGC
The DNA here is from genome assembly GCA_964596225.1 of uncultured Acidimicrobiaceae bacterium. Taxonomy (GTDB): domain Bacteria; phylum Actinomycetota; class Acidimicrobiia; order Spongiisociales; family UBA5794; genus CAYQEC01. Next base: position 19,338 of record CAZQUB010000011.1, on the reverse strand, counting down.
GTCGCCATCCCGATCGATCCCGTGACCTTCGACCCCACCAAAGCACTGGAGTTCGGAGACCTGCCAATCGTCACCAACATCTATGAAGGGCTGTTGCGCTTCAACCCGGACACCCTGGAGCTGGAGGGGGCGCTTGCGACATCCTGGGAGTCGTCGGCGGACGGCCTCGAATGGACTTTCCATCTCAAGGACGGAGTGGTGTTCCAAGACGGCACCCCGTTTGACTCATCGGCTGTCAAGGCGACGTTCGAGTACTACCTCGCCGCGACCACCTCGTTCGGTGCATTGCTCATGCCGCAGATCGAATCGATCGACGATTCCGACCCCTCCGTCGTGGTCTTCAAGCTGACCCAGCCCTACGGCGACATGGCCCGCAACCAGACGGTCATCCGCATGATCTCGCCGGCACTGATCGCCCAGGGCACCGACGCGGTGGACCGCAACCCGGTCGGTACCGGTCCCTACCAGCTCGAGTCGTACGACGTGGGGCGTGAGGTCGTGCTCGTGGCCAACGAGAACTACCACGGAGACGGTCCCTACTTCGAGCATCTCCGCTTCCCGATCATCACCGACGTGAGCGCCCAGATCACGGCCCTGCAGACGGGACAGATCGACATCATGACCCGGATCCCACCCGCGCAGGTGGAGCCGCTCGGGGCCAACCCCGATCTGACCTTGGTCAGCCGCCCGTCGTGGGGTGAGGGCTACCTGATGTTCCACGGCCTGAGCGAGAACGCAGCCGACCCTCAGGTGAGGCAGGCGGTCGGGTTCGCCATCGACCGCGAGCTCATCCTGCAGAGTGTCGTGCTCGGGCAGGGCACCCTGGCCGACAGCGTCCTTCCCGAGGGCGTCTACGGGTACGCGGTGCCGGACACGGTGTTCCGGCCGGACAAGGAGAAGGTCCTCTCGTTGCTCGCAGAAGCAGGATCGGGACCCGGGCATCCCATGAAGCTCGCGGTCTCCCCGACGGCGAGCGGCAACGCCCAGGCAGTCGCCGAAGCGGTGACCGCACAGCTCAACGACGCCGGCTTCGATGCGACGCTGGACATCGTCGAGGAGATCGTCATCTCCAACGACCAGTTGGGCGACGACCCTCGGTACGACCTGTACTTCACCGAGTTCTACTGGCCGAATGGTGGCCCGCTGATCCTCGCCTCGGGTATCTTCACGGCATTCACCCACTACGGACCCGATGCATTCTGGGAGCTGATGGGCACCGCCGACGCGACTCCTGACGGCCCGGAGAGGCTTGCCCTCCTCGCGGACGTCCAGAACATGCTGGCCAACGATGCGCCGGTCATTCCGTTGTGGAGCTTCACGATGACGGATGCCTTGCGCAGCGACATCCGCGGCTACGTCCCGACCAAGGACGGCCTCTTGAACTCCTACCAGCTGACGTACCGCGCCCAATGAAACGAATGTGGCGTCGGCGCCGAGAATCCGCCCCTGGGGTTCTCGGCGCCCGCTACGTGTTGTCTCGTATCGGCCAGGGTTTGGTAGTCGTGGTGGGCGCGATCCTGATCAGTTTCGCCCTCGCCAATCTCACCGGCAGCCCGAGCGTGGCGACAGGTGGCGGCATGCTCACAGCCGAACAGGTGTGGCAGCTCGACGAGGAGTACGGCTACCACGATCCTCTCGCGGAGCGTTTCGTCAACTACGTGACGGACGCCGTTCGCGGGGATTTCGGCCAGTCCTACCGCCTCGGTGCCCCTGCCCTCGATGAGGTGATGGCGGCCCTGCCGTACACGCTGCTGCTCGTCGGCGGCGCGCTCATCCTCGCTCTGATCCTGGCCGTGGCCTACTCCCTGTATGCCGCCCTCCACCGTGACACGGCCCTCGACCTGTTCCTGCGAGGTGCCCTGGTGGTGATGCTCGGCCTACCGGAGTTCTGGCTCGGGCTGATGCTGATCCTCGTCTTCTCGGTGAATCTGCACCTCACCCCGGCGGTGGGATACGCCGGGTGGTCGTCGACGATCCTCCCGATCGTCTCCCTCGGCCTCCCCCTGGCGCCGTCGTTCGCCAGGCTGCTGCGCAGCGAGCTGCTCGACGTGCTCGACAGCGACTTCGTCGTGGTGCTGCGAGCGAAGGGACTGAGCGATCGTGCCGTCGTCCTCCGCCATGGACTCCTCAACGCCATGCCCGCCTTCATCACCTTCGCGGCCCTCCAGGTCGGCTATCTCGTCGGCGGCACGTTGGTGGTGGAAGCCGTGTTCGCCTGGCCCGGCATCGGATCCCTCATGCTGTCCGCGGTGACCGGTCGTGACATCGCGGTGGTCCAGGCGTGCGTCATCGTGCTCGCCACCTCGTACGTCATCCTCAACCTGATCGCCGATATGGTCGTCCTCCTCATCGACCCCCGAGTGCGACTGGGGCGGATATGACCACCGAATCGGCCGTGAGCACCGCAGTCACGACGAACGGCGCCCGCTCCGGATGGCTGCGGAGGCTGTGGGGACAGAAGTCGCTCTTCCTCGGTTGCTCACTGGCGCTGATCCTCATCGTGGGAAGCTTCATCATCACGTGGATCCGGCCCGATCCGAGCCAGCAGCACCTCGAATACGCCCTCTCCCCGCCCGGCACGAACGGGTATCCGTTCGGGAGCGATCCCCTGGGCCGCGACGTGCTCGCCTGGTGCGCCGCCGGTATCCAGACCGCGGGGATCGTCAGTGCGGCGGTGGTGCTCATCTCGGCCACCTTCGGCGCCGCGGTGGGCTTGGTGGCCGGGTATTTCGGCGGCTGGCTGGATGCCGTCCTGATGCGGATCGTCGATCTCCAGCTCGCCATCCCGCCCATCCTGTTGTTCCTCGCCGCATCGACGATCGTCGAGCCCTCCACCTTCAACCTGATCGTGCTGCTCAGCATCGCGGGATGGGTTCCCTACGCCCGCGTCGTGCGCACCAAGACGCAGAGCGAGCGAGAGCGCCCCTACATCGCGGCGGCGCGTCTCTCCGGCGCCGGACACCTCAGAATCCTGGTCACCAACCTGCTGCCGGCGGTGGCGAGCACCCTCCTGGTGCTCGGATCGCTCAGCGCCGGCTACGTCGTGCTGTGGGAATCGGGGCTCAGCTTCCTCGGTCTCGGCATCCGGCCACCCCGGGCCAGCCTCGGCTACATGATCTCCCAGGGCAGGAACCTGCTCACCACCTCGTGGTGGATCGTCACGCTGCCCGGCATCGCCGTCGTGCTCGTGGTACTGGCCTTCAACTTGATCGGTGACGGTCTGCGCGACCGGGCCGGGCTCGACGCAAGGACTGATCTATGACCGCCGATCCCGCCCTGGCCGTCTCCGATCTCAGAGTGTGGGTTGAGTCGGACCAGGGAACCATCACCCTGGTGGAGAAGGTCGATCTCGACGTCGCTCCTGGGAGCGTGTACGGCATCGTCGGCGAGAGCGGCGCGGGAAAGACGGTCGCGACCCGTGCCACGGTCGGTCTGCTGCGAGACCAGCTGAAGGTGGGCGGGCGTTTCAGCGTCGGCCCGATCCACATCGACGCCGACACCGGGGACGACACCCGGCGCCTGACCGGGGAGGGAGGCGTCGTCCTCCAGGATCCGGCGACCATGTTCGACCCGATGTTGAAACTGGGACGCCAGCTCACCGAGGCGATCCGCCATCGGGGCATCGCGGACCGGAAGGCAGCGAGGCGCCGCGCCGTCGAGATGCTGGCGGCGGTGGGGTTCCCGGAGCCGGAGCACATCCTCCCCCTCTATCCCCACCAGCTCTCCGGCGGGATGGTGCAGCGTGCCGCCATCGCGATGGCGCTCATGACCCGTCCCCCGGTCCTCGTGGTCGACGAACCGACATCCGCCCTCGATGCCAGCCTCCGCAAGGAGATTCTCGAGCTGTTGCGGAGCGTGGCCCACAACGACGGCACCGCAATCGTGATCGTCAGCCATGACCTCGGCGTGATCGGCCAGTTCTGCGACTCGGTCGCGGTGATGTACGCCGGTCGCATCGTGGAGCAGGGCCCCACCACCCTCGTGCTGGGCCACCCGGCGCACCCCTACACCGAAGCCCTCCTCATGACGTCGCTGACGGCCGACGTCACGCTGCGAACCGAACTCCCGGTGATCCCCGGGTCCCAGCCGGCGCCCGGCAGCTGGCCGGCCGCCTGCGTCTTCGCCCCCCGCTGTCCGAAGGCCGAGGAGCGCTGCCGGACCGAAGCGCCTCAGACGCGTCCGGTGACCGTTCCGCAGCGGCAGGTTGCCTGCCACTTCCCCCTGGAGCCTGCGACGTGAGCACCCAGACAACGACGACGCAAGGACTGGTCGCAGAGCACATCGGCCATCATTACCTGCACTCGCGGGTGTCCACCGAGGTGCTGCGGGACGTCAGCCTCGACGTCGCGCCGGGAAGAACCCTCGCCGTGATCGGCGAGAGCGGTGCCGGGAAGTCGACGCTGGCCCGCATCCTGTGCGGCCTCGAGAGGCCCACGTCCGGCCAGGTGCTCCTCGACGGCGCGACGTTCCGGCTCCACCGAGGCCGGGTCGCTCCCGTCCAGATGGTCTTCCAGAACCCTGTCGGAGCGCTGGATCCCCGGCGGACCATCGGTCACAGCATCGCCCTGCCCCTCAGGAATCGGCCCCGCCGAGAGCGGACGGCCCGGGTCGCCGAGCTGCTGACCGCCGTCGGGCTCGAGCCGAAGCACGCCACCCGGCGCCCCAGCCGGCTCAGCGGCGGGCAGCTGCAACGCGTCGTGCTGGCCCGCGCCCTGGCGGCACGCCCGCGGGTGCTGGTGTGCGACGAGCCCACCAGCGCGCTCGACGTGTCGGTGCAGGCCCAGATCATCAACCTGCTGCTCGACCTCCAGAAGGCCGAGGACTTCGCCTGCATCGTCGTCACGCACGACCTGCTGGTCGCCAAGGTCCTGGCCGACGACGTCCTCCTGCTCCGCCACGGCGCCGTGGTCGAATCGGCCACCGCCGCCACGTTCTTCACCGCGCCGGCGTCGGAGTACGGACAGGACCTGATGGCGTCGTCCGTGTGGACCCACCTGACGAAAGGCGGTTCATGATGTCACCGCAGATCGAGACCCTCGACCTCGCGTTCCGGTCGCTGGCGATCCGGCGCCGGTACCTGCTCGACGCCTACGCGCCGGTGATCGGCGCCGATCCCGCCACCCTGACGACGCCCGCGCTCATCGTCGACCTCCCGAAGCTCGACCACAACCTGGCGGCGATGGCGGACTGGACGAAGGGACGGGCCGCCGTCCGTCCCCACTTCAAGGCTCACAAGTGCGTCGAGGTGGCGGCCAAGCAGGTGTCGCTGGGAGCGGTCGGGGTCACCACGGCCACCTTGTGGGAGGCGATCGCGGTCGTCCACGCCGGGCTCGATTCCGTCCTCATCGCCAACGAGATCACCGCCGCCGGCAAGCTCGAGCTGCTCGGAGAGCTCGCCCACCGTGCCCACATCACCATCGCCATCGATTCGACGGACGGGTGCGCCCTCCTGGGTGAGGCGATCCGTCGCGCCGGTTCCGAGATCGGCGTGGTCATCGAGATCGACGTCGGCATGGGCCGGGGCGGCGCCCGCTCCCTCGAAGAGGCCAGGGCGATCGGGCGCGAGGCTGCCACCCACCCGGGGCTCCACCTGCGCGGCGTGATGTCATGGGAAGGCCACATGGCGATGGAGGTCGACCGCGCCGTCCGCGCCGAAGGGGCCGCCGCCGCCGTCGCCACGACCCTCGCCACGGCCGCGGCGCTGCGCGACGACGGGTTCGACATGTCGATCGTCTCGGCCGGCGGCACCAACACCTACGACCTGACCGGGGCCAATCCGGAGGTGACGGAGATCCAGGCAGGCACGTATGCCCTGATGGACACGTCCTATCACCGTATCGCTCCCCTCTTCACACCCAACCTCGCCGTCATCGGCACCGTGATCAGCCGCCACGGGCAACGGGCCGTCCTCGACGGTGGTTCCAAGGTCATGAGCACCACCCACCTCGCCCCTCCCCAACCGGTCGGGGTGGACGCAACCGTTGCCGAACTCCACGAGGAACACACGCTCCTCGACGTCGCCGACGGACAGCCACTCGCGCTGGGCGATCGCGTCGCACTCCTGGTGAGCTACGGCCCGGGCACCATGAACCTGCACGACGTGGTGCACGTCGTCGACGGGGATCGGGTGGTCGACGTCTGGCCCACCAGCGGCCGCGGCCCCGGCGCCGGTCCCCTCCTTCGCCGGTCCCGCTAGACCGTCCTCTGGCACGGGGCCTCCCCCGCCGGGAGTGGCCGCGGCACGGCGGATCGAGAGCCGGAAACGGCATTCACCGCGCCGCGGCGTTTCGGAGACCGCCGCGGCGCGGTGAACTCATCTCGGCGAAGGGGATGCTGCTGCCAGCACCTCCAGCGTCCGGTCGAGGGCTTGTTCGATGTCGGACGATCGGAAGATGGCGCTGCCGCTTACGACGGCGTCACACCGCGAGGCGGCAACCGCCTCCAGGTTGTCCGCCTTGACCCCGCCATCGAACATGACGATCGCGTCGGCGTCCTTCGCCGCCACCGCGGCGACACGGCCGATGGCGTCGGCGAAGGGGTCCCACGGCTTGAGGTCGAGTCCGACCCCCAGCGTCACGATCAGGTCGACCCGCCCCAGGTAGGGATCCAGGGCGGAGAGGGGCGTCTCGGGGAACACACCGACCCCCTTGAGGATGCGGTTGCCGTCCCCACGGTCCTCGTTGTGGCGATCGATCGTGGCGAGGGCCCCCATCGGGTCGTCGGCTTCGACATGGACCGTGATGGCGCCGGCGCCCGCCGCAACGCACGGGTCGATGAGCTCCGCCGGCCGCTGCACCAGGAGATGCACGTCTTTGAGGAGCGACGTCTCGAACGCGGCGACCAGCGCGGGCGATCCGACCGTCCGCCCCATGAAGGCATCGTCCATGATGTCGATGTGGAGCAGAGGAACCTTCCGATCCTCCAGCAAGCGAATCGCCCGGGCTCGGTCGTCGGCATCGACGCTGTTGCCGCCGGCGCTGAGCCGGGGGCCCGGGCCGGGAAGCCTCATCGTCTTCGCCATCACGCAGCCCTCGTCAGGCGGTCGCGAGATGGGCGAGGAACTCGTCGTGGGCTTCCTGAGGGTTCTTCCCGTCGTGGACCACGGCGCGGACTGCCTGGATCATGGCGTCGGGGTCGGCGCTCTGGAAGATGTTGCGACCCATGTCGACTCCGGAGGCGCCTTCCTCGACCGCTCGGTACGCCATGGTGAGCGCGTCGAGCTCGGGCAGCTTCTTGCCCCCCGCCATCACGATCGGCACCGGGCACGACGCGGTGATCGTCGAGAAACCCTCGGGCACGTAGTAGGTCTTGACGAACTGCGCCCCCAGCTCGGCGGCCATCCGGCACGCCAACCGCAGGTACTTGGCGTCGCGCACCATGTCCCGACCGACCGCGGTGACGGCCATGACCGGCATCCCGAATCGCAGCCCGCGGTCCACCAGCTGGGTCATGTTGTGGATCGACCTCGTCTCGAATTCGCCGCCGACGAACACCTGCACCGCCAGGGCGGACACGTTCATCCGGAGTGCGTCCTCGACGTCGAGGGCGACTTCCTCGTCGGAGAGCTCCTTGAGGATGCTGGGACCGCCGCTGGCGCGCACCACGATGGCGTGGTTCTCGGTGGCAGGCACGACGCTCCGCAGGATGCCGCGGGTGCACATGAGCGCATCGGCGTGACGCACCAGGGGCACGATCGACAGGTCGATCCGCTCCAGCCCGGTCGTGGGGCCCTGGAAGTAGCCGTGGTCGACGGCGAGCATCACGGTCCGGCCCGTGTCCGGGTTGAAGATGCGGGACAACCGGTTCTGCATGCCCCAGTCGTAGCTCGCCGAGCCCTTCAGGAAGAAGCCACGGTTCTCCTGGGGAACGTCCTCGTGGAACTCCTTTGCCACCATCGTGTCCTGTTCCGGCACTGCAGTTCTCCTTCTCTCAGTTGCGATCACGTACCTGCCGCCCGCCACAGCGGGCGCAGGAGACCTTCATCGACGAGACCGAGGGCGCCGGCGTAGACCGCCGTCCACTGATCGCGATATCGCGCGTAGTCCGCGCTTCGCGCCGCGTCGGGCTCACACACCCGATCGACGGCCCCCACCAGGCTGCGGGCCGCCTGGAGGGAGGGATGGATGCCGACGCCGGTGGCGGCGACGAGAGCGCAGCCGAGCGCCGACGATTCCTTCACGACCGGAACCGTGACGGGTAGACCGGTCACGTCGGCGACGATCTGGGGCCACAACGTCCCGTTGGCGGCGCCTCCGGCCATGGTGAGGCGCCGGAACCGCACGTTCGAGATCTCCTCGAGGATCTGCCGGTGTGCTTCGACGACGTAGGCGGCGCCCTCCTCGAGGGCCCGGATGCACTCCTTGCGTCCCGACCGGCCCGGTTGGTTGATGTCGAATTGCAGGAAGCTCGGGCTGGCATGGACCCAGCGTTTGGCGTCCATCACGTTCGAGAACGTGGCAATGACGCCGTTGGAGCCGGCGGGCACTTCGTGGGCCAGCTGCTCCATGAGGGCATAGGCGCTCGTGCCGGTGCGGGCCGCCTCCTCCACCTCCTGCTGGCAGAAGGCATCGCGGAACCATCGCATGGCGAGGCCGACCAGGAAGCTGATCCCCTCGACCATCCACTCGTCGGGCACGGCATGGCACAGCGTCCGCAGCCGTATGGCAGGATCGATGAGGGGCTCGTCGGTGACCATGGCGGTCTGCCAGAACGTCCCGCCGATGACGGTGAGGGTGTCGGGCTGGGCCGCTCCGAGCCCGATGAGGGCCAGCTGGGTGTCGGCGCCGCCGAGCACGACCGGGGTTCCTTGCCGCAGACCCGTCTGTTCCGCTGCGGCGGCGGTGACGCTCCCGACGACGGTGCCGGGTTCCCGCACCGGCGGGAAGCACTCGATGGGGAGACCGCACCGCTCCGCGATCCACGGTGACCAGGATCGGGTGGCGAGATCGAACATGCCCGAAGAGGACCCGATCGAAGGATCGGTGACGAACGCGCCGCTCAGCCGGTACAGCACCCAATCGCTCAGCATGGTGAGATGTCGGGTCGCCGCCAGGATCTCGGGGGCGTGCGCCCCGATCCAGAGGAGGCGACCGGGGGTGGTGATCGAGACCCAGTCGCCCGCCGTGGCGTAGATGCGTTCCGCCTCGCCGGCGGCGACCAGTTCGACCACCTCATCGGTGGCGCGGGAGTCGACGTTGGGGCACGCCCACAGCTCACGGCCGTCGGCGTCGTACAGGACGATGCCTTCCCGCATGGAGGTGGCACTCACCGCGGCGACGTCGCCCGGATCGGTACCCGACTCGTCGAGCACCCGCCGGATGCAGTCGGCGATCGAGAGCCAGTTCCCGGCGGTGTCGAAATCGGCGCCGCCGGGGATCCCTTCCGGCTGCTGGTGGCTCCACTCGTTCTGCGCGACCGCGATTTGCTGCCCCGCCGGGCTGAAGAGGATGGCGCGGCAACTCCCGGTGCCGAGGTCGATGGCGAGGATGCGGTGCTGACCCATCAGGATTTCCGAACCGGAACGGGATGGCTGGGTGCCGAGCCTGCCACGAACTTGCCGATCTCGTCGGCGGCCATGAGCGCCCCGCGCCGCAGCGTCTCCCAGGTGGCTCCCCCGATGTGGGGCGTGATCACCACCCGATCGAGTTCCGCCAGTGGATGACGCCCCGGGATCTCCGCCGGTCGCAGCACGTCGAGGGCGGCGCCGCTGACGTGGCCGCTCCGGAGCGCCTCGGCCAGGGCGGATTCGTCGACCAGCGACTCCCGTGCCGTGTTGATGAACCCTGCGCCTTCCTTCATGCGGGCGAATTGCTCCCGCCCCATCAGGTTCTGGTTGTCCTTGGTGGCGCGCGCGTGGAGGGACACGATGTCGGACGCCTCCAGCAGGTCGTCCAGGCTGTCCACCTTGGTGACGCCGTCGCGTTCGCAGTCGAGAGCCGATATGAAGGGATCGAAGGCGAGGAGGTTGGCCCCGATGGGGCGGGCCAGCCTGGCGAAGAAGCGGGCCACGGCGCCGTACCCCACCAACCCGATCGTCAGGCCTGCCACCTCGTTGCCGAAGAACGCCGCCCCCTCGTAGGTCGATTCGCCCAGCCCCCCTTGCGCCCGGACGTGGGCCGCGGCCCGGGGAACGTGGCGGGCGAGCATGACGGCGAAGGCGAGGGTCAGATCGGCGACGGCCTCGGCGTTCTTGCCCGGGGTCACCGTGACCTGGATGCCGCGGTCCTGCGCCGCCGCCAGATCGAGGTTGACCGGACCTCCCCGGGCACAGCAGATCAGCTTGAGCCCGGGAGCGGCGTCGAGCGCCTCGGACGGGACGGGGGCACCGTGCATCACCAGCACGTCGTCGTCGCTGTGCAGGTGACCGATCACGTCGGCCGGAGTGCCGATGCACTCACGCAGCCGTTTCTCCGATTCCGTCGCCGGAGAGAAGGGCGCATCGCTGTCGACCTCGGCATAGCGCACCTGATCGGCCCAGGGGTAGTCCTTGAACACGTCGGCGAATACCTGAGCCGGGTAGTACGAGTCGCCGATGACGAGCGCTTTCATCGTTGGTCACCTCAAGTTCGTGCCGTCGCGTCAGGCCTACGGGTGCGTCCAAACCGGCTTGACGAAGTCGATTGCGTGCCCGCTCCCCGATTCGAGGCTGATCTTGAGCAGGGGTTGGGTATCGAGGTAGTAGAACTCGATGTGGTCGCCGATCTGACCGCTCATGACCACCGAGGCGCCTTTCTCGGCGAAGGCGGCCTTGACGGCCTCGGACTCCTCCTCGGTCTTGAACATGGTCGCGATCGAGTAGATGCCCTCGCCGTGCTCGTCGAGGAACTCGTGCCACAGGCTGGGGCCCTCGACCGGTTCCAGCAGTTCGAAGTTCATCCCTGAACTCCCGACGAACACCTCGGCGCCCAACAGCGTGTACTCGACCGGCTTGCCGCGCAGGGTGCAATCGTGGAGCAAGGGAGGCTTGTGCTCGTACACGTTCCACGGCCCCCACCCGAGCAGCTCCGTGTACTGCCGGATCGTGGCCTTGATGTCTCGAACGACGACAGAGATCTGGGTGATCTCGTAGTCGAGTCCGCCGATGCCATGCGCCATGGTGGCAACCTCCTCTCGTCTGAGGTTCGTAGAGCCTGTCCGTACAGGCTCACCATACCCCAGGACACTCCCCTCGTGCAAGGAGTCACGAGTCCGCATCGAGGCGCCGGCGGCGAGCCTGGCGCCGGCGACCTGCGCCGGGTCAGTCCTCGCCGGGAGTGGAGGCCGCCCCTCCTTCGATCAGACGGAGGGCGTTGTCGTGCAGCACCGCCCGGGTCAGGTCGTCCGGCAGCCCGAGCGAGTCCCATTCCGCCAACCAGGCATCGGGCGACTGGAACGGGAAGTCGCTCCCGAAGTGGACACGGTGCGCCAGCGGCCCGCGAATCTGGGCGAGGAGTTCGGGGTCCATCGCCTTGGGCGACTGCCCGGCGAGGCAGAGGTGGACGTTCTGTTTGTGGGAGGCGATCGCCACCGCCTCGTCCCGCCACAGCTGCCCGAAATGGGAGAGCACGATCCTCAGATCCGGATGGCGCGCCGCCACCACGTCGACATGGAGCGGCCGGGCCGGGTCGAGCACGATCCCCGAGCCGCCGGGCGAATCGGCGCCGAGACGCGTGAAACCGGTGTGGATCAAGCACACCAGGTCGTGCTCGGCGGCCGTTTCCCAGATCGGCCCGACCATACGAGCCGAAGGGAGGAATCCCTGTGCGGCAGGGTGGAAACTGAGACCCTTCAGGCCGAGGCGGGCGACGTCGTGGACCCGTCCCACCGCTTCGGCTCCCAGGCTGGGATCCACCGCGCCGAACCCCCAGAAGACATCGGGAGCGGCCGCGACGAGGGCGGCCACGTCCTGCGATGAAAACGCCCGCTGGCGCGTCGACGACTGGGTGTCCCAGCCAAGCAACAGCGCCCTGCCGTCTCGTGCCCGGTAGTACTCGGCGAGCTCATCGGGGGTCATGGGGGCGAGGGTCGTTCCCAGATAAGCCTCGAGACCGTCGAGGTACGGTGCCAGGGGGCCATCGAGGAACTCTGGAACCGGCGGATGCACGTGGGCGTCGATGAACCGTGTCACCTGGGATGGAACCCGCGGTTGCGCGCCTCGGCAAGCGTGTCAGGACCGAATGCCTGCAACAGGTTTGCCTCCACGAGGTCTTCGGACGCGAGCCGGTCTTCCAGGGAGCGGAATGCGCCGTCGTCGTCGCAGTCGTAGACGACCATGTCGTCGCGCGTCCCGACGAAACGGTGTTCCTCGAATCGGCGAATCCGGCTCATCGGCCCCTCTTGGCGTTGCCTCCGAGAGGTCAAGATACCCCGAGCGCTGCGGCAAAGGTAGTCGGGGTCCGCTTCCCGCCCCGCCTCACCTGTCTCCGCCGGCTCCGGTACCACCGTCCGGCACCTCCCGAACCTCGTCCTCGGAGGCCGGTTCGGCGATGGCGCCGATCGACGCCAGGTACCCCGTTTGCAGCTCGAGCACTTCCTGCACCGCCGCAGGCGAGTAATCGTGCCCGTGGCGGGCCGCCTGGTCCCGAATCTCACCGGCCACGTCGGTCCCGCCGATCACCAGCGGGATGTCGGGACCCTCTTCTGCCAGCCGCTGGTGGAGGAACTGCATCTGCCATTCGAGGATGCGCCGCACATCGTGGCGGGTCAGTGCCGCGCCCACCTGATCCGAGAGCCGCGAGGTGACGTACTCCACCGACTCGTCCATGCCATACACCACGGCCCGGTCGGGACGGCGCCGCAGATCCTGCCACCAGAACAGCCCGGCGATGATCGCGAGCACAACGAGCAATCCCAGAGCCAGTACTACCGCGCCCATGGAGGCGATGGTACCGCCGCGGGTCTCGGACGGCGCCGTTCGGCTCCCGGGGCTGATAGCCTGCTCGTTCGGTCCGGGAAGGAACGATGTTCGACTTCAAGACGATGCGGCTGTTCTTCTCGTTGCTGGCACTCGCCGCCGACGCCGCCGTGGTGGCGGCCGTGGTACTGGCAATCGGGGCGAGGTTCTCCGCCCCCCTCTCCCGGGCGGCCCGCTCCCTCCGCGCCCTCCTCGCCGGGTGGGAACTGCCCCTCGCCTTCCTGGTCGCCACCGTCTCCACCTTGGGCAGCCTCTACTACTCGGAGATCGTGAACCTGGTCCCGTGCCAGTACTGCTGGTACCAGCGGATCGCCATGTACCCGCTGGTCGTGGTCCTCGGGTTGGCGGTGTGGAGGCGGGACAGGACCGTGGCCGCCGCCGCCGGGCCGCTGGCGAGTATCGGGATGCTCCTCGCCGCCTACCACTACTTCATCCAGAGTTTCCCTCAGTTCGGGCATGGGCAGTGCTCGACGACGACGCCCTGCAACGCCGCCTACTTCCACCAGTTCGGGTTCGTGTCGATCCCGTACCAAGCGCTGAGCGGTTTCGCCCTCATCGTGGTGATGATGACCGTGGCGCGTCTCAATAGCCGCCAGGAACCGGCATCATGAGGCCCCGCACCACCCGCCGCCGGCCGTGAGGAGGACACGATGACGACCGCCAACAAGACGGGTTCGCGCTCGCGCAAGACGAAGCGCGCCGTTCCGGTGCTCGCCATCGTCTTCGGCGCCATCGCCGTGCTGCTCGTCGTCGCCATCGTGGTCAGCGGCGCCGGCGATTCCGGCGCCGACACCACCTCGGCGGCGGTTGCGGCACCGGTCATCACCGGCGACACCTTGCCCGTGCTGGTCGATTCAGCCACCGATCCCGCGGTGGGGACCCCGATCCCGGAGGTCACCGGCACCGACTACGACGGCAACCCGGTCGCCATCAGCCGCAGCGACGGCCCGATGGCGATCATGTTCGTCGCCCACTGGTGCCCCCACTGCAAGGCAGAGGTGCCGGCGGTGCAGGAGTGGCTCAACTCCACAGGTGGCGTCCCCGGCGTCCGGTTGGTGTCCGTTTCGACCTGGGTCGCTCCGGACCGTGACAACTACCCGCCGTGGACCTGGCTGAAGAACGAGGGATGGACTTCGCCCGTGCTGGCCGACGACGAAGCCGCCGACGTGATGGCCGCATTCGGCGGAGACGCCACTCCGTTCTGGGTCTTCGTCGACGCCGACGGCAACGTCGCGGCCCGCATCGCGGGCGAGATCGACGTCGCCAGCCTCCAGTCCGTGCTCGAAACCCTCGTCGCCTGAGCCGGCCCGGGGGGCGCCCATCGCGGCGCCGGGCTGGTAGAACAGAGACGGGACGGCGAACGGGAGCAACGATGCAATTCGGAGTGATGACCGAACCTCAGTTCGGCGGGACGTACCAGCACTTGCTGGCGGTGGCACGGGCTGCCGAGGCGGCCGGCTTCGATGTCTTCGCCCGCTCCGACCACTACCTCGACATGCATGAGGCCGAGTCCGTCCCCGAAGCCCTCACCTCCCTCGCCGGGATCGCCCGCGAAACGGACCGGATCAAGATCGGGGTGCTCGTGACGCCCGTGACGTTCCGCCACCCTGCGGTGATCGCCAAGACGGCCGCCACCATCGACGAGATGTCGGGCGGGCGCTTCGAACTCGGCGTCGGCACCGGCTGGATGGAATCCGAACACGAGGCGTTCGGCCTCGAGATGCCGCCGCTGCGGACCCGTTTCAGCCTCCTGTTCGACACTCTCGCCTACCTGTCGGCGGCCTTCGGCCGGAGCGAAGGAGGCTTCCAGGGGCGGCACTACCGCCTCGCCGACATCGAGGTCCTGCCTCGCCCCACGGGCGCCCTCCCCCTCGTGGTCGGGGGCAAGGGCATGCAGCGGACACCGGCACTGGCGGGCCGGTTCGCCGATCACTACAACGTGTTCCCCAGCGACGCCGCCAGCCTGCAGGCCCGACGCAGGGTGATGCAGGACGCCGCCCGCGACGCAGGCCGCGACCCCGACGCCATCATGCTCTCCCTCATGTCGCCCATCTACGTCGCCGAGGATCGGGCCGGGTACCGCGACCTCGTGGAGACCGAGGCGGTGTCACGCGGGATCGAGGTGCCCGAATTGGAGACCCATTTCGCCGAGGATCGGGTCCCGCACGGCACCATCGATGAGGTGGCGTCGCTGCTGGCCCAGTACGCCACCGAGGGGGTGGAACGGTTCTACGTGCAGATCTTCTCGCCAATCGACGCCATCGACATCGGGTCCTTCCCTGCGTTGCTCGCCGGTCTTCGCGGCGAATCCGCCCCCAGCGGGAATATGCACTAAGGGCATAGGTTTTAGAGGATCCCGCCCGGCTAACATCTCAGGTCATGACCTCCGAACAACCACTGCTCATCATCGACGCCCTCCACGCCTCGGCCGGGAACACCGAGATCATCAAGGGCACCAGCCTCACCATCAATCGCGGTGAGATCCATGCCCTGATGGGCCCCAACGGCTCCGGGAAGTCCACCCTGGCGAACGTGCTCATGGGGCATCCCGGCTACACCGTCACCTCCGGCACCATCACCTTCAAGGGCGAGGACATCACCGCGGCGCCCGCCGACGAGCGGGGCAGGGCCGGGATGTTCCTCGGCTTCCAGTACCCCGAGGAGATCCCCGGGGTCTCGGTGGTCAACTTCCTTCGCACCGCCCTCTCGAACCGCACCGGCACCGACTACACGGTGCTGGAGCTCCGGCTCAAGGTGATGGACGCCATGCGCGAACTGGGGATGGACGCGTCGTTCGCCGACCGCTACCTCAACGAAGGCTTCTCGGGGGGTGAGCGAAAACGCAACGAGGTCCTGCAGATGTCAGTGCTGGAACCGGAGCTGGCGATCCTCGACGAGACCGACTCCGGCCTCGACATCGACGCCCTCCGCACCGTCGCCGAGGGGGTGCAACGGCTCCACACCCCCGAGCGTGCCTTCCTCATCATCACCCACTACCAGCGCATGCTCGACTACATCACGCCCCATGTGGTCCACGTCTTCGTCGATGGCCACATCGTCCAGACCGGGGGACCCGATCTCGCCAAGGACATCGAAGAGCGTGGCTACGAGAGCTTCCGGCCCGAGACGGTGCGACAATCCGGCTCATGACGGACTTCGAGCGGCTCCGGGACGACTTCCCGATCCTGCAACGGGAGATCAACGGCGCGCCGCTCGTCTACCTCGATTCCGCCGCCACCACCCAGAAGCCGGCGCAGGTGATCGACGCCGTCTCCGACTTCTACCGGACCAGGTATGCCAACGTGCATCGCGGGGTGTACCAGCTCGCCGAAGAGGCGACGGTCGCCTACGAGGACGCCCGCGCCAAGGTGGCGCGCTTCGTCAACGCCGGGTCCCCGTCCGAGATCGTCTTCACCCGGGGCGCCACCACGTCGCTCAACATGGTCGCCCACGGCTGGGGCCTCGACCGGTTCCACGCCGGAGACCGCATCGTGCTCACGTTGATGGAGCACCACTCCAACGTCGTCCCCTGGCAGCTCGTCGCCCGCCACACCGGCGCCGAGCTGGTGTACCTCCCATTCGACGAGGAATCCGGGGTCGATCTCTCCGCCATCGAGGAGACGATCGACGAGCGGGTGGCGGTGGTGGCGTTCTCCGCCATGTCGAACGTGACCGGCGGGTTCGGGCCGCTGGACGCCCTGGTGAAGGCAGCCCGCGCCGTCGACGCCCTGGTGGTGGTCGACGGTGCGCAAGCAGTCCCCCACCTGCCGGTGGACGTCCAGCAGCTCGGCGCCGACTTTCTCGCCTTCAGCGCCCACAAGATGCTCGGGCCGACCGGCGTCGGCGCGCTGTGGGGACGGCCCGAACTCCTCGAGGAGATGGAGCCGGCCGAGGGCGGCGGCGAGATGATCTCCGACGTCCAGCTCTACGAGTCGCGGTGGGCGCCGGTCCCCCACAAGTTCGAAGCGGGCACCCCACCCATCGCTCAGGCGGTCGGGTTCGGCGCCGCCATCGACTACCTCGACAAGATCTCGATGTCGGAGGTGCGCCGCCACGAGCAGGAACTGACCCGCTACACCCTCGACCGCCTCGCCGAGATCCCCGACCTGCGGGTGTTCGGACCCCGCGACGTGGAACGGCGGGGCGGGGTGATCAGCTTCGCCCTCGGCGACATCCACGCTCACGACATCGCCACCATCCTCGACGAGAACGGGGTCGCGGTTCGTGCCGGCCACCATTGCGCCAAACCCCTGATGCGCACCCTCGAGGTGGCGGCCACGGCCCGGGCCTCGCTCTACGTGTACAACACCCGCCGCGACATCGACGCGCTGGTTGCCGGGCTGGAGCGGGCCCGCACCTTGTTCGGGCTGGCGTGACGATGGCACTCGAAGACCTCTACCGCGACGTCATCCTCGACCACTACCGCCGCCCCCGGCACCGGGGCGCCCTGCCGCACGCCGACGTGCACGCCGAAGGCCAGAATCCCGCATGCGGCGACGAGTTCTCCCTCGACCTCGAGGTGCGCGACGGCACCATCGTCGCCGCCGGGATCGGCGGGGAGGGCTGCTCGATCTCGCAGGCATCCGGGTCGATGATGGCCGAGGCCGTCACCGGCAAGACCGTCGCCGAGGTTCGCGACCTCGCCCATCGCTTCAAGGTGATGATGACGATCGAGGACGGGGAGAATCCGGTGGATCCGGAGCGGCCCGGCGCCACCCTGGGTGATCTCGAGGCACTGCAGGGCGTCCGGCGCTTCCCGGTGCGCATCAAGTGCGCCGATCTGCCGTGGGCGACGCTCGAGGATGCCCTCACCAAGCTCGAGGCCGGCGACCGCTGACGAGCCCCCCGGATCTACCGGGTGAGGCGATCCACCAGATCGGCCTGGAGCCGCTTCACCGCTTCCGTGAGCGACACGTGGTAGATGTGCGGGTTCACCAGGCGGCGCACCCCGGGGTCGAGGCGCTCCAGGTCGTCGATACGGCGGTGGCGGAGTTCCTCGATCGACGGCGATCCGTCGCGCCGTTCCCCGCCGCTGAACACCGGGACGTGGAGCGATTCCACCCGTGCCACGTCCTCGGGCTCCAACACCCGGTGCACCGAGGTGCGGTAGGGATGGTGCAGCGCCAGGGTGCGCCCGTCCTGGAGGTCCTCCCCCACCATGGCGACGACGTCGGCGGTGGCGTTGCCGCGCCGGTCGTAGACACGCCACAGCCGCTTGTCGCCCGGGATCGGGATCTTCTCGGGCGTTTCGGAGACCTTGATGGCGGGGACCCATGCGCCGTCGTGGTGGAACGCCACCAGCTTGTAGACGCCGTCGAGCGCGGCATGCCCTTGGGAGGCGACGAGACGGGTACCCACCCCGTAGGTGAGGCGGCCCATCAGCGCCTCGGGATCCAAGCCGTAGCGGGGTGCCTCCTCCCGGATCTGGGCGAGGATCTGCCAGATCGCCAGCTCGTCGAGGTTGGAGGAGAGGACGATCCCGACCTGGCCGAAGCCGGCGTCGTCGAGCATACGGGCCGCCTGGATGGCGAGGTAGGCGAGGTCACCGGAGTCGAGGCGGATCGCAAGCGGCCGGTGGCCGTCTCGTTCCAGCTCCCGGAACACCTCGATGGCGTTGGGAACCCCGCTCTCGAGGGTGTCGATGGTGTCGACGAGCAGGATGCAGTCGTCGGGGTAGGCCTTGGCGTAGGCGCGGAACGCCCCCAGCTCACCCTCCCCCATCGCCATGAAGACCTGGACCATGGAGTGGGCGTGGGTGCCCTTCGGGGCCAGCCCCAGCTCATGGGACATCCCGACGTTGGAGCTGAAGTCGGCACCGCCGATGAGGGCGGCCCGGGTCCCGGCGTTGGTGCCTTCCGCCGGCCCCCGCCGCATCCCGAACTCCAGCACCATCCGGCCCCGCCCCGCCTCGTGGACCCGCGACGCCTTGGTGGCGATGAGGGTCTGGTAGTTGAGGTGGTTGAGGAGGGACGTCTCGAGGATCTGCGCCATCGCCAGCGGACCCTGCACGATGACGAGAGGGGCGAGGGGATGCACCACCCGGCCCTCCGGAATGGCCCGCATCTCGATCCCGCGGAAGTCTCCCGCCGCTTCGAGCCACTCGAGGAAGTCGTCGCGGAAGACCGGATCGCCGGTGACCCCCGTCTGGCCGCGCAGCAACCCGAGATCCTCGGGGGTGAACCGCACCTCGGTCATCCAGTCCAGCAGGGTCTCCATGCCGGCGAAGACGCCGTACCCGGCCTGATGGCGCCCGTAGTCGGGATAGGTACGGAAGGAGTAGTCGAATTGGGCGAGCCGTTCGTGGAGCCCGTGCTCGAAGTAGAGCTGGGCCATCGACAGCTGGTACTGATCGGTGAAGAGCATGCCTTGCGATGGGCGGGTCACGATCGTCTCCCTGTTCCCCCCGAGTCTGCCACGGACGGCGCCACCTCCGCCCCGTCTGCCAC
>CAZQUB010000010.1:0-35462 GCA_964596225.1 uncultured Acidimicrobiaceae bacterium | reverse complement strand
TCCGGAGACTAGTCAGCGGCGCTCAACGCCTGCAGTATCAAGGTCGCCGCCACCATCGCTGCGGTTTCGGTGCGGAGGATCCTGGGCCCCAGGCCGACCTCGACGGCACCGGGCGGTAGGTCATCTTCCCGGAACCCGCCTTCGGGCCCGATGCACATCACGACGTCCTCGGCGACCGCGGCCAGGGCCGGCTCCAAGGGCCCCGCCCCCGGAACCGCCACCAGCACGACCGCCTCGGGCAGGCGACCCACCACCTCGGCGATCGACGTCGGGCCCTCGATCTGGAGCAGGCGAGGCCCCCGGGACTGCTGGAGGGCAGCCACCGCCCAGGCATGGGACTTCTCGGCGCGGGGCGCCCGCCCCTCCCCATAGTGAGAATCGATCCACACCAGGCGCTCCACTCCCAACTCGCCGAGTTTCTCGACCACGAAGCGGGACCTGTCGACCTGGTGGGGCGCCGCCACCGCCATGGTGAGGGCACGGGAGAGCAGCGGGATCTCCTCCTCCTCGCCACGGTGGATCGCACCGGCGCCATACCGCCCCTCTCCCACGATGCCGGCCCCGTCGGTGTAGGAGACGAGGGCCCCGGACTCGAGACGCAGCACACGTTCGAGGTGGCGTCGCTCCCGCTCGTCGACCAGGAGCCGGTCCCCTTCCCACGGTCGTGGCACGTACACGTGGGGAACGTGGCTCATGTCAGCCGCTCCGGCGCTTCCGGCGGCGCCGCGGCTCGATCGGCTGCTCGCCGCGCAGTTCGGCCAGCGAGCGCAACAGCGCCTCCTCGTCGTCGCTGAGATCCTCGGGGGTACGCACCTCGACCTCGACGAGCAAATCGCCGCGTCCCCGGCGGCGCAACCGCGGCATGCCCTGACGGGCCATCCGGAACACCGTTCCCGATTGGGTGCCGCGCGGGACGTCGATCTCGGTCTCCTCGCCGTCGACGAGAGGGACGGTGCGTTTCGTCCCCAGCGCCGCCTCGGCCATGCCGAGCACGAGGTGGTGGCGGAGATCGTCGCCGATCCGCTCGAAGCGGTCGTCGGCCGCGACGTGGACCTGCACGTAGAGGTCACCCGGAGGACCGGAACGGTCACCCACGCCGCCGCGACCCGAGAGCCGGAGCCGGGTCCCGTCGTCGACGCCGGCAGGGATCTCGACGGTGAGTTCGCGCTCGGCATCGACCCGCCCGTGCCCGCGACATTCGGAGCAGGGCTCTTCGATGATCTCACCTCGGCCCCGGCACACGCTGCAGTCGGTCACGGTCATCACCGCGCCGAGGAACGTGTTGCGGCTGGTCTGGACCTGGCCGCGCCCTCCGCAGGTGGAGCAGCGCACCGGAGTCGTCCCCGGCGCCGCCCCGTTCCCGCCGCACACCGGGCAGCGTCCGAGGGCGGAGAAGCGGATGTCGCGGCTCACCCCGGTGGCGGCCTCGGCCAGGGTCAACTCCAAGACCACGCCGACGTCGGGTCCCCGCTGCGGGCCCGAGCGGGCACGGGTCCCGAACCCGAAGCCCCCGAACCCGGAACCGAAGAACTGCTGAAGGATCTCGTCGAGGCCGGCGACGTTGCTGAACAGGTCCCCGCCCCCGAACACCTCACCCCGGTCATAGGCGGCACGCCGCTGCGGGTCCGACAACACCTCGTACGCCTGGGCGATCTCCCGGAAGCGCACCTCGGCGTTGGGATCGCCGGGGTTGGCGTCGGGATGGGTCTCGCGGGCGAGCTGACGGAACCGCTTCTTGATCTCGTCCGCGGTGGCGTCGCGCGACACGCCGAGGACGTCGTAGTAGTCGGCCATCGTCACCTGCCGAGACTGTCGCCGAGGCCTTCGCCCACCTCTTCGACCAGCCGGATCGCCCGGCGGTAGTCCATCCGCAGCGGACCGAGCACCCCGACCCGGCCGATGCCGCTCCCACCCGCCTCGTACGTCGTCGACACCACCGCGAGATCCTGCTCCTCCATCGCGAGCTCTCCCCCGATCCGCACCGAGGTGCCACTGCGGTCGTCGGAGAGGAGGCGGCGCAACGCCACCTCGGTCTCCAGGATCTCGAGCATGGTGTGGACGTGGGTGAGGTCCTCCCAGAGGGAGGCGAGCTGGCTGGTGCCGCCGACGTACATCTCCGAGGTGCTGGACTCGGCCGACTGCAACGCCCCCGCCACCGCCCGCACCAGGCGGAGCCGGGTCTCGGGGATCTCGGTGGCGGGCAGATCGGCGACCGCAGTGACGCCCTCGGCGAGAGTCTGACCTTCGAAGCAGCGGGCCAGGATCGCCTCGGCGGCGTCCAGTTCACTGTCGGACGGGACGGCGGGGAGCCGCACCACCTCCTGGTTGACACGGCCCGACTTGCCGACCGTCACCGCCAGCAACACCGGCCCGCCCAGGTGTACCAGATGCAGCCCCCGCACCGGCTCGGTTCCCATGCCCGGGCCGATCACCACCGCCGGGTAGTGGCTGATCTCCGACAGCAGGCTGGTCGTGTTCTTGAGGAGCCGGCCCAACTCTTGGTGCACCCCGGCGAAGAACGCCTCGATCCGGGCCCTGGTGGCGGTGCGGAGCCGCCCCGGGGAGCAGTGATCCACGTAGTAGCGGTAGGCCTGGTCGGTCGGGACCCGGCCGGCCGAGGTGTGGGGCTGGTGCACGAAGCCGTACGACTCCAGTTTGGCGAGGTCGTTGCGCACCGTGGCGCTGGAGACGTCGAGGCCGCTGCGCTCGAGGACGGCGCGGGAACTCACCGGCTCGCCGGAGCGGATGTACTCCTCGACGAGAGCTTCCAGGACCCGTGACCGACGCTCGTCCAGCATGGGCCCGAATTTAGCACTCTCAGGGTGAGAGTGATAAGGATCGACCGGTGACGACGCCTCACGCCTGGTCGGGAATCTCCCGCAACACGGCATCGGTGAGGAGCGGCCGCAGCACCCGGAGGCGTCCCTCCCGTTCCTCGATCACCCCCGACGCGACGAGCCGCCGGCCCGCCGCCGTCGCCAAGAGCGTCGACCCGGCCTCCCCGGAGACGGCGCCCGCCGCCCGCCGCAACCCCAGGAAGAGCCGCTCCTGCTCCCTCCCCGCCGAGGTGAGCCGCTCCCGCCCCGCCTCGGGACGCTCGCCGCGTTCCACCCGCTCCAGGTACACATCGAGGCGCCGCACGTTGCGGCGCCGTGTCCCGTCGCGGTGGCTGTGGGCGCCGAGCCCGAACCCGAGATACTCACCCTGCGCCCAGGTGGCGAGGTTGTAGACGCAGACGTGCCCGGGCCGGGCCCAGTTCGACACCTCGTAGCGCACCAGTCCGGCCGCCGGCGCCGCCGCCTCCAAATGGTCGTAGGCGTCGGCCTGGACATCCGGGTCGGGCGCGGCGGCCCCGGCCGCGACGGCGCGCGACAGGGCGGTGCCCCGCTCCACCGTGAGGGCGTAGGCGGAGAGATGCTGCACCCCGGAGTCGAGCGCCCGCTCCACCGACGACGCCCACGAGGCCGCCGATTCGCCGGGGGTGCCGTAGATGAGGTCGACGTTGACGGTCCGGAACCCGACTGCGAGGGCGGCGTCGATGGCGGCGGTGGCGTGTTCGGGACGGTGGCGGCGTCCCAGCGCCTCCAGCACCGCCGGGTCGAAGGACTGCGCCCCGAGCGAGACGCGGGTGAATCCGGCGGCGGCCACCGCGGCGGCCGTCGCCTCGGTCCAGTCCTCCGGGTTCGCCTCCAGGCTCACCTCGGCGTCCTCGACCAGACCGAATTGGTCCTGCAGGGCGGCGACGATGCGCCCCAGCTCGGCGGCCGGGAGACGGGACGGGGTGCCGCCGCCGAAGTTGACGGCGTCGAGCGGCCCCCACTCCTTCTCCCGGTCGATCTCGGCGAGCAGCGCGTCGACGTAGCGGGGGAACCGGTCGGGACCACCACCCTCCTCGGGGGTGACGACGGCGAAGTCGCAGTAGGGGCACCGCCGGTGACAGAACGGAACGTGGACGTAGGCGGACCGCCAGGCCTGTGCCGCGTCGGCCAGTTCCGCCGCATCGGGCGACGGCACGCCGGCGGCGACGGCACCGGGCCCGGTCACTCGTCGATCCGCAGCGCCGCGATGAACGCCTCTTGCGGCACCTCGACCTGGCCCACCATCTTCATCCGCTTCTTGCCCTCCTTCTGGCGCTCCAGGAGTTTGCGTTTGCGGGTGATGTCGCCGCCGTAGCACTTCGCCAGCACGTCCTTTCGGGCCGCCTTGATCGTCTCGCGGGCGATGATCCGCCCCCCGATGGCGGCCTGGACCGGCACGTCGAACAGCTGGCGCGGGATCAGCTCCCGCAGCCGCTCCACCATCGCCTTGCCCCGCCGGTAGGCACGATCGGTGTGCACGATCGACGAGAAGGCGTCGACCGGGACCCCGTTGAGCAGGATGTCGAGGCGCACCAGCTTGGCCTGCCGGTAGTCGGCCGGCTCGTAGTCGAGGGAGGCGTAGCCGCGGGTACGGGATTTGAGCTGATCGAAGAAGTCGAACACGATCTCGGCGAGGGGGATGCGATAGTGCAGCTCGACCCGCTCGGGAGTCAGGTACGTCATCTCCCCCATCTCGCCGCGGCGTTGCTGCACCAACTCCATGACGGTCCCCACGTACTCGCTGGGGGTGATGATCATCACCTTCACCACCGGTTCGGAGACCGAAACGAGCGCAGCCAGATCGGGGAGATCCTGCGGGGAGCGGACCGGGACCTCCGAGCCGTCGGCGAGGTGCGCCCGGTATTCCACCGACGGGGCGGTGGCGACGAGGTCGAGGTCGTACTCCCGCTCCAGGCGCTCCCGCACGATCTCCATGTGGAGCAGGCCGAGGAACCCGCACCGGAACCCGAACCCGAGCGCTCGCGACGTCTCCGGCTGGTAGACGAGGGAAGCGTCGTTGAGCCGGAGCTTGTCGAGCGCCTCGCGGAGACGCTCGAAGTCGTCGCCGTCGGTGGGGAACAGGCCCGAGAAGACCATCGGTTTCGGCTCCAGGTAGCCGGTGAGGGGGCGGCTGGCGGGACGGGCGGTCGAGGTGACCGTGTCACCCACCCGCACCCGGTCGATCTCCTTGATCCCGGTCATGAGGTAGCCGACCTCGCCGGGTCCGAGGGCGTCCCTCGGCACCGGGGCCGGGCGCCGCACCCCCACCTCGTCGGCTGGAGCCTGGGCGCCGGTCGCCATGAAGCGAACCATGTCACCCGACCGCAACGTCCCGTCGACGATGCGGACGTGGCACACCACGCCCCGGTAGCTGTCGTAGTACGAGTCGAACACCAGGGCGCGAGTCGGACCGGCGGTGTCGCCGCCGGGGGCGGGCAGGCGGGTGACGATGGCCTCCAGCAGCTCGTCGACGCCCTCCCCCGTCTTGGCCGAGACCCGGATGATGTCGGCGGGCTTCCCCCCGAGGATCCCGAGCAGCTCGGCCTCGACCCGTTCGGGTTCGGCGGCGGGCAGGTCGATCTTGTTGAGGACCGGGATCACCTCCAGCCCGGCTTCGATCGCCAGGTAGGCGTTGGCGAGGGTTTGTGCCTCGACGCCCTGGGAGGCGTCGACCAGCAGCACCGCCCCCTCACACGCTTCGAGGGAGCGCGACACCTCGTAGGAGAAGTCGACGTGGCCCGGGGTGTCGATCAGGTTGAGGGCGTAGGCCTCACCGTCGGCGGCCCGGTACTCGAGGCGGACCGCGTTCGCTTTGATGGTGATGCCCCGTTCCCGCTCCAGGTCCATGGTGTCGAGCACCTGTTCCCGCATGTCGCGGGACGCGACGGCTCCCGTGCGCTCCAGCAACCGATCCGCCACGGTCGACTTGCCGTGATCGATGTGGGCGATGATGGAGAAGTTTCGGATGCGCGCCTGATCGGTCATGGCAACCTGGGGAGGGTTTCGCATTGTACCTCCGGCCGGCGGCTGCTATCGTGCCGCCGTTCCACGAGACCTCACGGGGCACTGCCGCATGGCCAACATCACCTCACAAATCAAGCGCAACCGCCAGAACGAGAAGCGGCGTCTTCGCAACAAGGCTTCCCGTTCCGAGTTGAAGACCCGGGCGCGCCGCGCCCTCGAAGCTGCCGAAGCCGGCGACGCCGAAGCTGCTGCCACCGCCCTTCGTGAGGCGCAACAGCACTTCGACAAGGCCGCCACCCGCGGCATCATCCACAAGAACACGGCGGCCCGCCGCAAGGCCCGCCTCAGCGAACAGGTGCGCGGGCTCCTCGGCTGAGCCTGCGTAACGTCACCATGAACGGTTCCGACAAGACCTGGCTGACCCCTGCCGCACATGCCAAGCTCCAAGAGGAGTACGAGCATCTCACGACCGAGGGCCGGCGCATCATCGAAGAGCGCATCGCCGAGGCGCGCTCGCACGGTGACCTGCGCGAGAACGCCGAGTACGACACCGCCAAGAACGACCAGGGCCTGATGGAGGCCCGGATCCGCCAGGTGCGACACATCCTCGACAACGCCGAGGTGCGGGAGAGCCGCGATTCGGGGGCGGTCGAGGTCGGTTCGGTGGTCACCGTCGTCGACGAGGACGGGGACGAGATGGAGTACTTCGTGGCGCCTTCGGAGAACAAGGTTCCCGGGCTGCTGCTCGCCTCCCCCGACAGCCCGGTCGGCAAGGCCCTGCTCGGCGCCAAGCCCGACGACGAGGTCTCCTATCAGGCTCCGGGCGGCACCTTCACCTTGCGGGTTCGCTCGGTGCGGCCTTTCGAAGGCTGATCATCCCCTTCCGGGCGGTCGTCAGCTCCTCCGCCCGCCGTACCAGCGGCACAAGGCGACGGTGAGCCGCTCCAGCGTCACCCGATGGGTCACCTCCGGCGCGGTCTTCATCTGGAGGTCGGCCCTGGCGAGGGCGCTGAGCGCCGATTGCAGATCGGAGGCCCGGGTGCGGGTCCGCGCCTTCCACACCTTCTCGGCGGCATAGCCCCGTGACCCTCCGGCGCGCTCCAGGTACGTCTCGTAGTCCGGCGCCGCCGCCGCCAGGCAGCGGCGGCGCAGATCGCTCTGGAGGTAGCCGAGGAGCTGGAGGGGATGCCCGTACTCGAGGAAGTCGCTGAGACGGCGCAGCGCCTCCCCCTGGTCCCCGGCCACCACCGCGTCGGCGTAGTACCACATGGGCTCGTCGGGACGGCTCTTGAACCGGTCCCGCACCATGGCGGCGCCCACCCGGTCGGAATCGACCGCGAGCTGATCCAGAGCCCGCCCCAGCGCCGCCAGGTCGGAACCGAAACGCTGGATGAGCAGCGCCACCGCTTCGCCGTCCATCGAAACCCCACGATCCCGGGCGGCCCCGACCAGCCATTGGGTGGCGTCGCGCTCGCTGACCCGCCCCACCTTCAGCGTCTCCCCCACCTTCCGGAGCACCGAGCCGAGCGGTGCCGGGATCGCCCCGGATGCCACGAAGACCGCCGCCACCGATCCGTCGGCGGCGAGCTGCACCAGTTCGGCCAGCACTTCCGCCTCCACCTTGAGCAAGGCCTGGGCGTCGACCACCATCAACCCGCTCACCCCCCCGAAGAGCGATCCGCTCTGCAGGGCCGGCACGATCTGTTGCACCGGGACCCGGAGCCCCGAATCGGCGGTCTCCTCCCCCGAGCCCTTGCCAGGAACGTCGATCCGCACCGTCGACTCGGCCCCGAGTTGCGCCAGCGCGGCGTGGGCACGGTCCAGCATGAGCTCCCGCTCCCCCGGTCCGGCGTCGGAGGGCCCGCTGACGGTGACGATGGGTTTCACGACGCCGAGCGTAGCCCGCGGGTCTGTCACTGGAGGCGCCGCTCCCCGCCCGACAGCAGGATCGAGACGTCCCCTTCGACCATGGTGAGATGGACCTCCACCCCGAGGCGGTCGAGCAGGTCCATGATCTCCGGCGCGGGATGCCCGTAGGTGTTGGCGCCGACACTGACGACCGCCACCTCCCCCACCGTGCGCTCGATCCAATCGGGATCGCTGCTGGCCGACCCGTGGTGAGGAACGAGCAGCACGTCGGGCCGCACCTCCGGCAGTTCCCCCTGGGCGACGGCGCCGGCATCTCCCGCCAGCAGGACCGAACGGCCCGCCACCTCCACCCACAGCACCACCGACCCGTCGTTGTCGGCGGCGTAGCGGCGCCGCGGCCCCAACGTCTCGAGGCGGAACGCCCCCACCGTCGCCGTCACGCCGTCGCGGACCCGATCCACCGGGATGCCCGTGGCGGCTGCTTCGGCAACGAGGGTGGCGAGGAGGTCACCGCCGTCGGGATGGTCCGGTGCCCAGAACCGCTCCACCGTCACCGCATCGGTGAGGCCTTCCAAACCGCCGACGTGGTCGACATCGCCATGCGTCGCCACCACCAGGACGAGGCGTTCGATCCCGTACCGGCCCAGCGCCTCCCGGAGGACCCGGGGCTCCCGTCCCCCGTCCACCAACACCGCGGCGCCGGTCGGGTCGCGCAACAGCACCGCATCACCCTGACCCACGTCGAGGAAGGTCACGGTCGCCTCCGAAGGCGGCGCCGGGGGGCGTGCCGCCACCACCAGGACCACTGCCGTCACCGCCACCACGAGGGGCCGCAGCGCCCGGATCCGCAAGGCGGCGGCCGCACCGGCCACCGCGGCGACGCCGACCAGGTCGAGTTGGGGCCAGCCGGCGGCGGCGTGGGCCACTGCCAGCACCAGCCCGGCGAGCCAGGAGGCGAGACGGACCAGCCCGCCCCACCCGACGACGACGCCGATCCCGCCGACCGAGGTCGCCGCCGTCACCAGCGGGGCCGCCAGCAGGTTGGCGAGCGGCGCCAGCAGCGGCACCGACCCGAAGGTGCCGAGCAGGAGCGGCATGACGGCCGCCTGCGCCGAGACGGTGGCCGCCAGGATGGTCCACAGCCAGCGGGGCGCCCGGCCGGCGAAGAGCCGCCCGGCGCCCGCCAGCACCCCGGCGGTGGCCGCCACCGAGAGCTGGAATCCGACATCGGTGGCGAGGTCACCCGCGGCGAGCAGCAGCAGCGTCACCGCCCCACCGAGCGCGGTCCAGGCGTCGACCGGGACCCCGGCGATCCGCCCCGCCAGCACCAGCCCGGCCATGGTGGCGGCCCGCACCACCGACGATTCCCAGCGGGTGAGCACGACGAACACGACGAGGGCGCCGAGACCGAGGGAGGCGCGCAGCCGGGGCCCGAGCCGGAGCGGCGCCACCACCAGCCACCATGCGCCGAGGAAGAGCGCCACGTTGCTGCCCGACACCGCCACGAAGTGGGTGAGGCCGGCCCGGCGCAGCGCTTCCACGTCGCCGTCGGGAAGCCGGGTGACGTCCCCCACGAGGAAGCCGGCGAGCAGGGCGGTGGCCGCGTCCCGATCGCCCGGCACCATGGCCTGGATCCGGGCACGCAACGCGTTCCCGGCCCGGAACCAAGGCGTCGACGGCGCCGCCACCCGGGTGACGGTCCGGGCCCGCAGCGTCCCCGCCACCGGATCGCCTCGTACCCGGCCCGGGTCGGCGCCGAGCCGCCCTTGGACCAGCACCTCGTCGCCCGCCATGAGCGCCAGCGGTTCTTCCGCCACCACCATCAGCGGCGGCCCCTGCCAGGCAACGGCCGACTCCCCCTCGCCCAGCAGCGACGGGACCACCATGAAACGCGCCAGATCGGGTCCCCACGGTTCCGGGTCGGAGCGTGCCCGCCCCACCACCGTGACGACCCCGTCGGGGAGGTCGGCGGCGAAGGTGGCCGCGGTGCGCTCCGCCGCCAGGGTCCCGGAAACCGCTCCGGCCACCAGGGCCGCCGCCGCCAGGATCGGCAGGGCGCGGCGGCGCAGCATCACCGCCGCCAGCGCCAGACCACTCGCCACCACCGACCCCCGCCCGGCCTGCCCTCCCCCCAGCGCCCCGATCCAGGTCGCGACCGCCAGGCCCACGACGACCCGGCCGGGTCCTTGGGGCCACCCCACCTCAGGGAACGACGGCGACGTCCCTCAGCGCCGCCAGCTTCCCCTCCCCGATACCGGGAACGTCGAGCAGATCGTCGACGGTGGCGAACGGACCGTGCTCCTCGCGGTAGGCGTAGATCCGGCCGGCGAGCACCGGCCCCACCCCAGGAAGCTGCTCCAGTTCCGTGGGTGTCGCCTGGTTGATGCGGACCTTGCCGTCATCGACGGCGCCGCCACTCGCGGTCGCTGCCACCTGATCGAGAGAAGGCACCACGATCTGCTCGCCGTCGCGCAGCGGCGCCGCCAGATTGAGACCGGTGAGATCGGCGCTCCGGGTGACGCCGCCGGCGGCCGCCACCGCGTCGGCGACCCGGGCCTGGGACGACACCTCGACCAGCCCCGGGGTCTCCACCGCTCCGGCGACGTGCACCGTGATCGACCCGCTCGCCGCCGCTTCTCCCGCAACCTGCGACACCAGCGGCGCCGGTTGGGGGCGATCGAGCCCGAACCAGAGCCAGCCCCCGACGACGGCCGCGGCCAGCACCCCGACCCCGAGCCAGGTGCGCCATGAGGCATCGATGGGGACCACCTCCCCGCCCGTCACGGCCGCGCCCGGCTCCGTCCCCACATCTAGCAGCCGGAAGGGACAGGGTGAAGGGTGCCGTCAGAGGCGGAGGATGCTCTGCATCTGGTCGAGGCGCTCGATGATCTGATCCCCGTAGAGGAGACTGATCACGGCGATGAGGTTCACCCCGGCATGGGTGAAGATCGAGACGCTGAGGTTGCCGGTCCGCAGCGCCTGGAAGCCGAGCACGATGCCGATGACCACCAGCCCGGGCACGACGAAGACGGCGTTGGGATCGGCGAGGTGCACCGCGGCGAACACCACCGCCGACACCAGCACGGCGGGGACCCGCCCCATGGAGCGGCGTAGGCGGGAGAGCAGCATGCCGCGAAAGATCATCTCCTCGACGATGGGGGCGATCACCACCACGATGAGGACCACCAGGACGATGTCGACGGCGCCTCTCGCCTCGCCGGCGACCTGGGTCACCTCCTGTTGGGGCGGGTTGTCGAGATCGAGGATGAGCTGCAGCGGCAGCAACACCGCGTACACGACGACGAACTGGAGCCCGATCCCGGCGAGGAGACCCCACATGTCCCGCAACCGCAGCACCAGGCCGAAGTCGGTGTCGAGCCGTTGCGAGCCGCGGCCGGCGGAAAAGGCCGCCATGAGGGCGAACTGGGCGCCCCCCTGCGCCGTCGAGCTCACCACCAGCTCCGTGATGCCGGTCGGTGACGGCGTGACCGTATAGAGGATCATCAGAGCGACGACGGCCGCCACCAGGCCGGCGAGGAACACACCGGCGGTGTCGGTGAAGGACCAGGAGGCTTCCGGGAGGTACGGGTCGTCGGCGCCGGAACGGACCGCCATCAGACCGGCCCGCCGAACGAGACCCTGGCGGCGGCGTCGCGCGCCTCCACCTCGAGACGGATCTCGCGGTAGGCGTCCCAGTGGCCGCGGCGGCGGACCCGCCCCCGCAGGTAGTCACCGAGGTAGCGGAACCCGTAGCGGACCACCCCGAGACGCCGCCACTGATCGGCGTGCATCATCTCGTGGACGATGAGCGGACCCCACCGATCCGGCTCCGCCCCGGCCCGGTAGTGGTCCATCACCGAGGGCTGGACGTAGATGGCGGTGGGGAGGGTCATGGCGGCGATCCCTTCGAACCAGATCCGTCGCATCCACCCGGGGGCCACCTTCACCTTCACCGCGGCGGGATCGACGTGCGGCATCAGCCCGGCCACGGCGTCGAGGTCGGCGCCGGCGGCGAGAAGCAGGTCGAGGGCGGATGCCTGGTCGGACATGGGCAGGAGGCTACCGAGGTGCGGGCGGCAAGGGGTGCGCCGCAGCCGCGGCGGGGCCTCCTACCATGGCGCCCTCACCCCGACCGGAGTATGGGAATGGCGACCGGATACGACCACAGAGAGATCGAACCGAGGTGGCAGGCCACCTGGGAGCAGGAGGGCCTCTACCAGGCCCGGGTCGATTGGGACCGACCCAAGCACTACGCCCTCACCATGCTCCCGTACCCGTCGGGCGATCTCCACATGGGCCACTGGTACGCCATGACGCCGAGCGACGCCCGGGCCAGGGTGATGCGGATGAAGGGGTTCAACGTGCTCTTCCCGATCGGCTTCGACGCCTTCGGGCTCCCCGCCGAGAACGCCGCGGTGCAGCGCAACATCCACCCCGCCAAGTGGACCTACCAGAACATCGACCAGATGCGCCGCCAGATCCGCTCCATGGGCACCATGTTCGACTGGGAGCGGGAGGCGGTCAGCTGCGAACCCTCCTACTACCACTGGACCGAATGGTTCTTCTCCCAGCTCTACCGGGCCGGGATCGCCTACCGGGGCAAGGCGATCGTGAACTGGTCCCCCACCTTGCAGACGGTGCTCGCCAACGAGCAGGTGATCGACGGCAAGGACGAGCGCACCGGCCAGCCGGTGGTGCAGCGGCTCATGGAGCAGTGGTTCTTCGCCATCACTCGCTACGCCGACGAGCTGCTCGACTTCGAGGGCATCGACTGGCCGGAGCCGATCAAGACGATGCAGACCAATTGGATCGGCCGTTCCGAGGGCGCCGAGGTGACCTTCACCACCGACGCCGGTGACGACATCGTCGTCTTCACCACCCGCCCCGACACGTTGTGGGGCGCCACCTTCATGGTGCTCGCTCCGGAGCATCCCCTGGTGGACTCGTTGACGTCGCCCGATCAGCGGGATGCGGTCGACGCCTACCGGGAGCAGGCGGCCCGGCGTACCGAGCTGGAGCGGATGGAGGCGGAACGGGACAAGACCGGGGTGTTCACGGGCGGGTACGCGGCCAACCCGGTGAACGGGGCCCGCGTCCCGGTGTGGATCGCCGATTACGTGCTGCTGTCGTACGGCACCGGGGCGATCATGGCGGTGCCCGCCCATGACGAACGCGACTTCGCCTTCGCCCGCCGTTTCGGTCTCGACATCATCCCCGTGATCCAACCCGAGGGGGCGGCTCCGCTGGACGGAGACGAGATGGAGGAGTCCTACGTCGGTCCCGGGGTGATGGTCAACAGCGGCCCGATCGACGGGGTCGCCACCACCGACGCCAAGGGGCGGGCCAACCCGTCCATCGCCGCCACCATCGACTGGCTGGAGGAGCGGGGCGCCGGCAAGGAGTCCGTCAACTACCGGCTGCGTGACTGGCTGATCTCGCGCCAGCGCTACTGGGGATCGCCGATCCCGATGATCCATCGCGAAGACGGCGGGATCGAGCCGGTGCCCGACGACGAGCTGCCGGTGCTGCTCCCCGAAGACGTGGCGTTCGAGGGTCGCAGCCCGCTCGTCACCCACGAGCCGTTCCTCGAATGTGTCGACTCGGAGGGTCATCCGGCGCGGCGGGAGACCGACACGATGGACACCTTCATGTGCTCGTCGTGGTACTGGTTCCGATACCTGTCGCCTCACTACGACCTGGCGCCGTTCGATCCCGAGGAGGCGGCCTACTGGCTGCCGGTCGACATCTACACCGGCGGCGCCGAGCACGCCGTCATGCACCTGCTCTACTCCCGCTTCTTCGTCAAGGCGATGCGGGACATGGGGGTGTTCGCCGACACCGAGACGGCGATGCGGGACCACGGGCGAGAACCCGACGATCTGTTCTCGGAGCCGTTCCTCATGTTGCGCAACCAGGGTCAGATCCTCGGCGAGGAGCACCCCGGCGACCGGCTCGTGGTCGACGGTGCCTGGGACGACGGGCACGTCGTCGCCACGTCGGTGAGGGTCGATCCGGAAGCGGCCGACGGCGCCGGTTTGGTGGTGGGTGAGCTGATGCGGCGCACCGAGAACGTCCTGCAGGTCGACACCGCCGAGGGAAGGGTGATCGTCGAGGTCCCCAAGTCGGCGCCGGTGGAGGTTCCCACCATCGCCGGCGTCAACGACGTCAACCAGCTGCGCCATCACCTCGAGGTGCAGCGGATGTCGAAGTCGCGCGGCAACGTGGTGAACCCCGACGAGCTGGTGCAGGAGTACGGAGCGGACACGGTCCGCACCTACCTCATGTTCGCCTTCGAGTGGCAGAAGGGCGGCCCGTGGGACAGCCGCGGCATCCTGGGCGCCCGCCGCTTCATCGAGGACGTCTGGAAGCTGGGAACGGCGCCGTACACGGCGTCGGCCGTCGATCCGGCCGCCGACGCCGCCCTGCGGCGCAGGGTGCACCAGACGATCCAGAAGGTCGACGCCGACATGCTCGACTTCAAGTGGAACACCGCGGTGGCGGCGCTGATGACATTGCGCAACGACATGCTCGACGCGCTGCGGGCAGGCGCGGTGGAGGCCTCGTCGTGGGAGGAGGCGGTGACGGTCCTGCTGAAACTGCTGGCGCCGATCGCTCCCCACGTCACCGAGGACCTGTGGCGGCGGCTCGGCCACGACGACTCGGTGCACCTGCAGGCGTGGCCGGAGGCCGATCCGGAGGTGGCCCGGGAGGACACCGTCACCATGGTGATCCAGGTGAACGGCAAGGTACGGGACCGGGTCGAGGTGGCCGCCGACGTGTCGGAGGACGCCGCGGTGGAGGCGGCCCTCGGCGCCGAGCGCATCCAGCCGTGGCTGGAGCAGGGCGAGGTCCGCAAGGTGATCGCCCGGCCGCCCAAACTCGTCAACATCGTCGTCGCCTGATCCTCCCGCTCGCGGTCGGGCCCGGGTGGCGCCTTCTCGACTGCCACCACTCTTTGTGGTGGTTTCTGACACTTTCTGTGTTCAGGTCGCCGGTTTCCTGCCGATGGAACCAGGTGAGAACGCGGGCTGGATGCCAGAAGGGGCAGCTCACCCGCTAGCCGTACCACGGGAGCAAGGCGCTGATGACTCCTCTCGCTACCGCCATGCTGGCGTTGATCCTCTTGACGCCGCCTCCGCTCGACCTGCCCGATCGCGGCGAACCGCTCACCAGCACCGCCTACGCCGAGGATCTGGTCGACGCCGGCTTCAGCAACGGCATGCTCCCTGCCGAGGCCCTCGTCGAGGTCCCCACCAGCCAGAAGGAATGCCTGGTCGAGGTCGAGGCCGCCGAGGCATGGGAGGCGCTGCTGGTCCACGCCGCCCACGACGGCATCTACCTCGAGGCCGGGTGGTGCTACCGCAGCCTCGCTGCGCAGCGGCGCACCTACGTCCGCAATTGCGGCTCGTTGCGCGCCCCGAAGAGCAAATGCGTCAACCCGACGGCGACGCCAGGCAACTCCAACCACGGGTGGGGACGGGCGATCGACATCACCACCTACCGGGGACGCCTCCTCACCTGCCGCAGTACCGCCTTCCGCTGGTTGGAGGAGAACGCCCACCTCTACGGGTGGGTCCATCCGGCGTGGGCCGGTTGTGGCCGGCCGTTGGAGGAGGCGTGGCACTGGGAGTGGGGTGGCACGACCGAGGTGCAACGGGCCGTCTCCAGCTTCACCACCGCCCACTGAGCCTCAGAGGTCTCCGGCGGTGTCGGAGAAGTCGATCGGATCCGAACGGGTGAGCAGGTCGTACAGCGCGGGATCGATCTCCTGCTCGAGCTGGGCGATCACCGCCTCGGGCGGCACGTCCCATTCCGCCGGGGGACCCTCTGGCGAGAGGAGGAACTCGCACGCCTCCAGCAGGGAGCCATCGTTCAACGCCTGGAAGATCGCGGCGGAGGGATTGTCGGTGACGGATGCGGTCTCCCACACCTCGTCCAGCGCCCCGGCGCACGTCGAGATGGCGGCTGCGACCGCAGGAGGGAGCTGTGATGACGTGGCGGACGTCGTACTGCTGGTGGTCGCGACCGTCGTGGTGGTCGCTTCGACCGTCGTCGTGGTCGTCGTCGCCGGTTCGGCGTCGTCGCCGCCACAGCCGGCGAGGCCCGCTCCCAGGCTCACGATCGTGAGCGCAACGATGATGCGTCGGGCCATGTCGTCCCCCCTTGGTCTCGGCTTCCCCGCAATGTCCCACACCTGGGGCGATCTGACAAGGGACCAATGCCATGATCCCGGCCTGCCGGCGGGCCTGGGGTCGACCGGGCGCAACGCCCTCCCCTCACCGTGTAACCTGCCGCGACTGCAGTCGTCGACAAGGAACGTGACATGCGTGTCGTCGTGAAGCTCGTCGTCCTGACGTTGGCCCTCGGGGCGACGGTGAAGCTGATCCCCGGCCTCGAGTTCGATGGCTCCTTCTGGGCCCTGGTGGGGATCGCGCTCATCTTCGCCGTCGTCAACTCGGTCCTACGCCCCATCGCCAAGATCCTGGCCCTCCCCCTGATCATCCTCACGCTGGGGATCGGCGCCCTGTTCGTCAACGGCCTGCTCTTCTGGCTGGTGGTGTGGCTGGCGGAGCCGGGGCAGCTCGACCTCGGCCTCACCTCGGACGGCTTCTGGCCGGCCTTCTTCGGCGCCATCGTCATGAGCGTCATCACCTGGGCCCTGGAGCTCTTCCTCGACCAGAGCTGAGCGAAACCGCACGAACGCCGCCGGCAACCCGAGGACGGTGAGCGAGACAGCATCGACACCCCGACGCTCTTCGAGGCGAGGTGGCCGGCGAGTGCGCCGCGACCCTGTGCGATTCTCGTGCCCAGCCGCACGGCACCCGCGAGTCGGACATCTGTGGGCGACGGGTGGCCGGAAAGACCCACCGACCACCGGCCTGACGGCCCAGGTGCCAATCCCGAATCGGCTGCAGGGCTCGAACAGTTGGCTGTCTGGTTGATGGCTTCCCGGTCCCGGGCGTACAGTGGCAGGTGGGACATCTGTGGAAGTGGGAGATGGGGCGCGTGAGGCGCAAGGCTTCTGTTCTCCTGTTCGCCGGTTCGCTACTTGCCCTTGCTCCCGGCGTAGGAGAGGCGACGGTGCCGGGTGCCATCGGGCACATCGTGTACGTGTCGACGGCCGACAACGGAAACGGCGAGATCTACGTTCGGGACTACGCCGGCTCGAGCCCGGTCCGGCTCACGTTCAACACGGAGCACGAATTCCACCCGCGGTGGTCCCCCGACGGCACGCTCATCGCGTTCACTTCGCTGGACGGCGACTACGACGTGCACGTCATGAACGCCGATGGCTCGAACTCGATCAATCTGACCAACGACATCTTTTACGACGACATATTCCAGGACTGGTCCCCGGACGGCACCAGGATCTTGTTCTCGTCAGACAGAGGCGGGACAGATGACTTGTGGACCATGTCTTCCGATGGCACCGGGTTGGAACAATTGACCTACTCAACGGGTACCGAGGAGACCGCCTCGTGGTCGCCTGATGGGTCTGCGATTGCCTTCGCCCGGTCTGACAGCGGCGACTATGACATCTGGGTGGTGAACGCCGATGGCTCCAACGAGCGCAACGTAATCGACCGAATCGGTAGCGATGTGGCCCCGGTGTGGTCGCCGGAAGGCACGCAGATCGCTTTCTCCAGCATGAGCATCGCGGGCACGGACGTGTGGGTGGCAGACGCGGGGGGCTCGAACCGGATCAACCTGACAAACGATCCCGCGTCAACGAACTCGTCTCCGGCGTGGTCCCCCGATGGGAGCAAGATCGGGTTTGAATCCACCCGCGGCGGCAGCGGGTACGACTTGTGGACCATGAACCGCGACGGGAGCAACCCGGCCCATCTGACGGACCATCCCGCCAATGAGCTCTGGGTCGATTGGGAGTCTGTGAACCGTGATCCGATTGCGGTTGACGATGAGGCGCGGATTCTGCGTGGCGAATCGGTTGTCGTCGACGTGCTGGCGAACGACTCCGACCCGGACGGGGAGACCCTGGAGGTTGCAGACGTGGCGGTCATGCCCGTCGTGGGGAACGTTGCCGTCGATCCATCGGGAACGATCACCTACACCCATGACGGATCACCGCCGCTGTCGAGTTCGGGATATCCGTACGGCATCTCGTTCGAGTACGAGATTCGGGACACCAGGATGGGAACGGCGCGAGCGGAAGTGACGGTGTGGATCACGGGTGAACAAGCGGCGGGCTTCGATGACGTCCCAGCGGGTCACCTGTTCTATGGCGACGTCATGTGGCTGGCATCGCAGGGGATCACCAGGGGATGCAACCCGCCGGACAACACGCTGTTCTGTCCAGACCAACCGGTGACTCGAGGCCAGATGGCGGCCTTCCTGGTTCGCATGAATGGCTACACCGGCGCGGGTCCCGGGGATTGGTTCGTCGACGACGACGGATCTGTCTTCGAGATCGACATCGACCGTCTGGCGACCGCCGGCGTGACGAGAGGGTGCAACCCGCCGCTCAACAACCGGTTCTGTCCCGGCGAGCCGGTGACTCGAGATCAGATGGCGGCGTTTCTCGTGCGCGCCTTCGGCTTAGGCCCGCCGGCCGCTGCTGATCTGTTCGTGGATGATGACGGATCGGTGTTCGAGGCCGATATCGATGCGCTCGGGGCCGCCGGTGTGACCAGGGGATGCAACCCGCCGCTCAACGACCGGTTCTGCCCGTATGACGTTGTGACGAGAGCACAGATGGCGGCATTCCTCCACCGGATCGGGGAATAGAGACAATCGACAACTCAGGGACGAAGCGGAGGAGGCTCGGGATGACGCGGCTACCGCGTATCGGTCTTGCGGCGATGCTCTTGATGGCAGCTGTGGCTGCCGTACCGGATGAGGCCGGTGCAACCGTGCCCGGCGATATCGGGCGGATCGTCTTCGTTTCCGATGCTGACGATTCCGCGGGCGAAATCTATGTGCGTGACTTCTTCGGCAACTCTCCGATACGACTGACCAACAACACGGTTGCCGACACATTCCCGAGGTGGTCGCCCGACGGGGAGGTGATCGCGTTCATGCGGGGTAGCAACGACGTGTGGACGATGGGCCCGGATGGGTCCGATCAAACCAATCTGACCAGCAGCCCGTCGGCTATCGATCGGCCCTTGAGCTGGTCACCAGACAGCCTGCTGATCCTGTTTGCGTCAGATCGGGGTGGAGCGTGGGACCTTTGGACCATGAGACCGGACGGGTCCGATCTGACCCAACTGACCAACACACCCGAGGTGGAGTTCGCCGCCGACTGGTCTCCGGACGGTTCGACGATCGTCTACAGCCGGAATTCCGTTGACCCGGGGTTGTGGCTGATGGACGCAAACGGAGGCAACCGCCGTCGACTGATCCCGGCCACTTCTGCGCCGATTGACTACCCGACTTGGTCGCCCGACGGGTCCAAGGTTGCCTACTTCCAGGAAACCGCTTCCGGGTCCGACATTTGGGTTGTCGACGCCGACGGCTCGCATCCCACGAATCTGACCAACTACGGCTCGTACAGCAACTGGAGCCCGGCGTGGTCGCCGGACGGAAGCAAGATCGCCTTCACCTCGAACCGAGATGGTGACACGGATCTGTGGATCATGAATCCCGACGGATCCGGAGCCGGCCACCTGACCGACAATCCTGCCAGCGAGTACCAGATGTCGTGGGAGTCGGCCAATCAGGATCCCATTGCGGTTGACGACGAGGTCCACGTCTCTCGTGGGTATTCGATCGAGATCGCCGTCCTGGCCAACGACTCCGATCCCGATGGGGATGAAATCACCGTCACGGATGTGACGAGGATGCCGGCAGAGGGGAGCGTCACCATCAACGCCACGGGCACGATCACCTACACCCACGATGGCACCGAACCGCCTCCGGGACACGTCCTCGTGTACACGGACTCCTTCGACTACGAGATCCAGGACACGAGGCTTGGATCGGCGATCGGGACCGTTGTGGTGTGGCTCGAGCCGGGGTTCGATGATGTGCCGGAGTCGAACATCTTCCACGACGAGATCATCTGGTTGGCGTCGCAACGGATCACCATGGGCTGCAACCCGCCCGACAACACGCTGTTCTGCCCCGGAGATCCGCTGACCAGGGGTCAGATGGCGGCGTTCCTGGTGCGGGCACTCGAACTCACAGATGACGGCGGAGGCGACCTGTTCGTTGATGACAACGGCTCGGTTTTCGAGCACGACATCGACAAGCTCGGCACGGCCGGCGTCACCCGCGGATGCAATCCGCCGCTCAACAACCGGTTCTGCCCCAACGACGCGGTGACCCGGGGGCAGATGGCGGCCTTCCTCGTCAGGGCCTACAGCCTCTCCTCCGGAGCATCATCGGATCTGTTCGTTGATGACGACGGCTCGGTTTTCGAGGACGACATCGACAAGCTCGGTGCGACCGGTGTCTCCAGGGGATGTAACCCACCGGTCAACGACCGGTTCTGCCCTGACGAGCTGGTCACCAGGGAGCAGATGGCGGCGTTTCTCTACCGTGCTGTGGCGACGATGCTGTAGGTACCCCGTGGTTCGTATCCAGGATCGACCGTAGTTGAACGCTATTTCTCCAGAGGGCTTGTCCGTGGCCCGGCAGTCGGTGTACGGTGGTTGTTGGGATACCTTGGGAGGTCGGAAGTGACGCGCGCCCTGCGAATGCTCCTGGTCGGTGTGTTGGCGTCTTCGATTCTGGTGGTGATACCCGGTAACGGCTCGGCAACGGTTCCGGGCGCCATCGGGCGGATCGCATTCACCTCCGATGCCGATGACGCGGCAGGGGAGATCTATGTGCGTGACTTCACCGGCAGCACGCCGGTCCGGCTCACCAACAACAGCTACGGCGAGTACGCGCCCATGTGGTCGCCAGACGGCACGCAGATCGCGTTCACCCGTGATTGGAAGACCACCCCGTTCTCTTCGGATCTGTTCGTCATGGACGATGATGGGTCGAATGTGGTCAATCTGACCAACGGCGTGGGCGCGTACAACTGGATGGGCGACTGGTCACCGGACGGGTTCTGGATACTGTTCATCTCCAGTCGCAGTGGCGCTCTGGCCCTGTGGAAGATGCACCCCGATGGGTCTGACGCTCAAATGGTCTTCAACGATGCCGGTCCCGAGTCGGGAGCGGCTTGGTCGCCGGACGGAACCCGGATCGCCTTCTCCCGGTACACCGCCGCCACCTCACTCGACGTCTGGGTGGTGAACGCCGACGGCTCGGGAGCGACCCAGCTGACCAGCCAGGTGGCCCCCGAGGCCCAACCGACGTGGTCCCCGGACGGTTCCCGGATTGCCTACCTCCACTCGTACGGCTCCTACAGCGACATCTGGGCAATGAACGCGGACGGGTCCAACCCGGTGAATCTCACCAACAGCCCTGCCTCCGTCTTTGTCTTGTTCCCGGCGTGGGCTCCCGATGGGACCAGGATCGCCTTCACCTCGGATGCCGACGGCGACAACGACATCTGGATGATGAACCCCGACGGCACCGCGCAGACCCATCTCACCGACAACCCGGCAGAGGAAAGCTACGTCTCTTGGGAGCAAGTGAATCGGATCCCGAATGCGGTCAACGACTCGGTGGATGTGGGGCGGGGCAGGTCGGTGGTGGTCTCGCCGCTGGGCAACGATTCCGAGCCCGACGGGGAGGACATGGAGATCAATGACGTCACTCGGATGCCTACCGAGGGCTCGATTGTGATCAACGCGAATGGGACGATCACCTATACCCATGACGGCCGGACCGGGAGCAGCTATCCGTATTCGGATTCGTTCGAGTATGAGGTGCAGGATTCGCGCCTCGGCTCGGCTCGTGCCGATGTGACGGTGTGGATCCATCCGTCGTTTGATGATGTTCCCGACTCGAACCTGTTCATCGACGATGTCACGTGGCTGGCCGAGCATGGGATCACCAAGGGCTGTAATCCACCGGAGAACACGTTGTTCTGCCCCGATGAGCCGGTGACCCGGGGCCAGATGGCGGCGTTTCTGGTGCGGGCTCGTGGCTATGTCGATGATGGTGGCGGGGATCTGTTCGTCGACGACGGTGGGTCGGTGTTTGAGGCGGATATCGACAAGTTGGGTACGGCGGGGGTCACTCGGGGCTGTAACCCGCCGGTCAATGATCGGTTCTGTCCGGATGAGGTGGTGACTCGGGATCAAATGGCGGCGTTCTTGGCTCGGGCCTACAACCTGTCGGCGGGTGGGTCGTCGGACCTGTTTGTCGACGATGACGGGTCGGTGTTCGAGGCCGATATCGACAAGTTGGGTGCCACCGGGGTGTCGAGGGGCTGCAACCCGCCGGTAAACGACATGTTCTGCCCCAATGAGCCGGTCACCCGACAACAGATGGCGGCATTCATCCACCGGGCGGCGGTTTGAGCTGAAGCGGCGGACCCTTGAACCCACCGCGACACGTCTCCGCAGATTCGCTCCAAGAGGCGCGAGCGGCGCCGCTCCGGTGCATGGCCGGGCGTCAGAAAAAGAACAGGCTTTCCGGTTGGGCAGCCGTTGCGTGCCAGCAACCAGCACCCGATCCGATTCGTCGAAGCGTTCACACGCGCACCGGTGGCCGGTGACCGAGACGGTGGGGTAGTCGGCGGAGCGGCATGCCTGAAGCGCATCGAGCAGGGTCGTGTCCCACGTCGTCTCGTCCCAGGGAGCTCTCGCGGAATCTCAGCGGATTCCGGGCAGACACACAATCATGTCCGCTCGAACCCGAAACGATGAGATCCCCCGCAACAACGGGGGATCTTGGGTTGTGGAGCTGACGGGAATTGAACCCGTGACCTCTTGCATGCCATGCAAGCGCTCTGCCGAACTGAGCTACAGCCCCGTGGACCGACGATTGTATCAGGCGTCGGCGGCAGCGGGTTCGAAGTCGAGGACCGGAGCGTCGGCCCACAACCGCTCCAACTGGTAGTAGTCCCTCGTCTCCTTGTCGAAGACGTGCACCACCACGTCGCCGTAGTCGAGCAGCACCCAGTGACCGTGCTCCCGGCCCTCCCGCCGCAACGGCTTGCGTTCCAGGTCC
Source organism: uncultured Acidimicrobiaceae bacterium (assembly GCA_964596225.1). Lineage (GTDB taxonomy): Bacteria > Actinomycetota > Acidimicrobiia > Spongiisociales > UBA5794 > CAYQEC01. The sequence goes on along the minus strand of CAZQUB010000010.1, from coordinate 12,735 downwards.
TTGCGGAGCTGATCCTCGACCTCGTCCACCAGCGTCTTGACGTGCCGGGTCGAGGTTCCGGAGGCGATGACGAACACGTCGGTGACCACCACCGTCTCGGAGACGTCCAGCAACGCGATGTCCAGACCTTTCTTCCCACTGATGGCGGCCGCGGCCGACTCGGCGGCTGCGATGGATTCCCGGTCTGCGCTGATGGTGCTCAACCCTCTCCGACGGGTAGGTCTTGCCCCACAATGATAGAGACGTCCACCACTCCTGACGGCGTCCGCAGCTCCAAGAGCAGGCTCCCCCGGCCCAGGAGCGACAGTACCCGCTCGGCATCGGCCTGATGCTCACGGCCCTGGGCCACCACCAGACTCTCCTCGTAGTCGAACGAATCGGCGTTGTCGGTGTTGACGACCCGGAACCCGGCCCGGATCAGCGTGGTCGCCACCGTCCGGGTGGTGAGGATCCGCCCGTTGCCGTTGAGGATCTCGATTCTTGGCCGTTCCCCCTCGGCGAGGAGCAGATGCCCGAGCCGGGAGGCAACGAAGTCGGCCGCCGCCTCCGGATCGACCTTGAACCCGTCCTCCACACCCGCCGCCGACACCGCCACCACGGGGAGCAACGTCACCTGCACGTCCCCGGCCGCGGCCCGGGCCAGGATCCCGGTGGCGGTCTCGGTTGCGGGCCCGGCGAACGCCGCGAGGCGATCCGTCAGCTCCGGATCGTGCTCCATGGCCGCCATCAGCGCCTCCCACACCGCGGCCTGCCGCTCCAACCAGTCGAACGTCCCTGAAGTCCCCGGGGTCGCCAAGATCGTCTCCACCACGTCCGGAGACCGGGGCAGCGTCCCCTCCGCCGCCACCCGCACCGGCGTCCCGTCGGGCTCCTCCACGATGAGAGGGCTGGGGAGCGTCACCTCCAGGTCCGAGCCCAGTGCCGCCGCCAGGTCTCCGGGACCCAGCGCCATGACCCGGTCGATCCGCACCCCGAGTACGTTCGACACCGTGAGGCGAGCCAGTTCCGGCCCTTCGAACACGGTGGCGTCGGCGAGGGGGAAGTCCCCGTACCCCGGCAGGATGTCGTAGAGGGTGGCGGGCACCAGCACCAGCGTCGCCGGCTCGTCGCCGGCTCGGGACAGCAATGCGAAGGCGACCCCGCGCCGATCCTCGTCGGTGAGCATGATCAGCATCGACTCGGACCCGGCCAGGGTCTGCTGCTCCTCCAGCCGCAGCTCGGGGACGGTCGCCGCCCGATCCCGCAACTCGTGGGTCCAGTCGTTCCAGTGATCCCGCAACCACGGGAACGAGACGACCCCGCCCACGACCAGGACGACGAGGAGAGCGACGACGAGAACGAGCCGGACCCGGCCTCCGCGTCGCGGCGCCGCCGCCGTCCCTTGATCAGTCCGGCCCATAGAGCGCATGTTCCTCGATGTAGGACCACACGGGATCGGGGACAAGGAACCGCAGGCTCCTCCCTCCCCTGGCCCGGGCTCGCAGCATGGTGCCGCTGAGGTCGATGCTGGGGGTGTCGAGCCAGACGTGGGGCGCCGCGCCGAGGGTGTCGTCGACGGCCCCCCGGTCCACCCCGGGCCGCGGCATCACCGCCACCGTCACCCGGGCCAGCACGTCCTCGAACCGGACCCAGGTGGGGAGACCGAGCGCGGCGTCGGCGCCCACCACCAGCACCAGCTCCTCGCTCGCCGGGATCCCCTCCAACGTGTCGACGGTATAGGTCCACCCGTCCCGGGTCACCTCACGATCGTCGGCGACGAAGTAGTCGACCCCCGCCACCGCCAATTCCGTCATCGCCCACCGGTGCTCCGCCGCCGAGACGCGGCGGCCCGCCTTCTGCCATGGGGCCCCCGCCGGGACGAACGTCACCACGTCGAGGTCGAGCTCGCGGAACGCGGCCTCGCCGGCGAGGAGGTGGGCGAGATGAGGCGGGTCGAAGGTTCCACCGAGGATGCCGCGTCGCACCCCGGGCAGGATAGGCGGCGCCCGCCGCCATCGGCACCAGCCGCAGCCCTCCGCTCAGCTCACGACGGCACCGCAACCATGCGGCGGGATCCTGATAGACGCCGTCGACCCTGACCGAGAAGTGCAGCACTTCCAGTTCGTGATCGACCCCACTCGTCCCCAGCCGGGTGGAACGATCCACCCATTGGCCGGCCGCCACATCGATCGACGCGAGGTACGAGTACGAGGTGCGGAGACCGCCGCCGTGATCGACGGTCACCGACGGCATCCCGGCCACCGACCCTGCGAAGGTGACCCGGCCGGCCCACGCCGGAACGACAGGAGTCCCGATCGGGGCCACCAGATCGACGCCCCAGTGGCCGCCGTACCGGCCCGCCGGGGCGAAGCCACGGACGATCGGTCCCGGCACCGGTGGCTCCAGCCGCAGGCAGGGCACGGCGGGATGGATGGCGCCGGCGATGAGTGCCAGCAGCAATGGGAAGGTCCGCAGCACCATGGCGCCCACCTCGTCGCCACCGGCCGCGGGGTCACCGTACCGCGAAGACGCGTGCAGGGGAACAGGATCGACCGGGACGGGACGCCGTCAGGAGGTGGCGCGGACCGGCTTCATGCTGGGGCCGGCGAGGCTGGTCGCCATCTCGCGCAGCTCCTGAGGGCGGAACGGCTTGGACAGGTAGGCATTGGCGCCCCGTTCGGTGGCCTCACGCTTCACCGACTCGTGAACCTCACCGGTGAGCATCATGACGATGACGTCCTGCGTGGCAGGATCGGAGCGGATCGAAGAGAGGACCTCCCACCCCGACATGCCGGGAAGACCGACATCGAGGATCACCAGGTCCGGTTGACATTCGCCCACCGCGGCGAGCCCGCTGGGGCCGTCGAGACGCATCTCGACATCGAATCCGGCCGGTCGAAGGCACACTTCGATGAGCCTTTGGATCACCTGCGAATCCTCGATTACCAGCACACGGTTGGTCACGCTGCGCGCTCCTCAATCCGGTCGCTTCCCACTCCACTGGGCAGGCAGGTGCCCGCGCCGTACCTTCGCTGCAGGTATCGACCCCCGGCCCGCGGAACTTGAGGCGATCGGGCGCACCGCCCCGAGGTTGGGGAGAAACGAGCGCTCAGCGACCGATTTCGGGGTCCTGTTGCACCGCGCGACTCCGCACCGTGAACACCGAGTCTCCCGACAGGATCCCGGCACGGCCGAAGAGACGACCCCCTTGCCAGTTGGAGAGCCCCAGCTCCGGCTTGTCGAGGGCGTACTGGCCGTCCACCCAGCGGGTGAACCCGTTGCCCACGAAGGGAGCGTCGACCATGTCGAAGAACCGGCGATGCTCCGCCTCGTCGGCGGAGATGAGGCTGACGACGAACCGCGGGCTCTGCTCGTTACACAACGCCACCGCCGTGTCCACGTCGGGGACGATGGCGAGCGTGACCTCCGGGCTGTCCTCCCACTCCCATTCCCGGCCGAGCTGCTCGCGACCGATCACCTCCGTCTTCGGCTCCACCGTGGCCCCCTCGGCCCGGCTGATCTGGGCGGTGGCAAACCACTCGTCGGGGATCCTGCCCTCGTCCCCGGCGGCGACGTGGAGCTTGGATACCACACCGCGCCACCGCCCGGCGGCGTCGAGCGCCTCGAGGAACACCGGCACCAGGTCGTCGGCACGGGACGCCACGATGCAGCAGGTGTTGAGGGTGTTGCACACCTTGCGGTCGAGGGAGTGGAGCACCGCGGCGTGGAACGCGTCGGGGTCCGCCGATTTCCCGGCCATGATCCAGGCTCCCCCGGTCCCGTGCAGGCTCACCGGGATGCCGGCCTGGCGGGCGACCGCACCGAGTTGGGCGACCGCGGCGCCCGAGCCGCGCGCCACCGCCAGGGCGAGGCGGGAATCGGCGAACATCGCCCATCCCGCGGCCCGCGAGGCCCGATCCACCAGCGAGGCGGCGCCCGGCGGGAGCCCCGCTTCGTCCAGTGCCGGCTCCAGGGCGTACTCGACGATGGCGCGCGCCGTCCCCAACGCCGCCGATCCGATCCGAAACACGACGGTGTTGCCGCTCCGCATGACCCCGGTGGCGTCGGCGAACACGTTGGGGCGACCTTCGAAGACGAATCCGACGACCCCCAGCCCGGCCCGGACCTGCTCGAGCCGCCACCCTTCGTGCGCCACGGTCTCGATCACGGCCCCGCGCCCCGAACTGGCGTCGGCCCACAGCCCCAGCCCCTCCACCATGCCGGCCCGCATCGGGTCCGACAGCACGAGCCGGGTCGTGGTGGCCCCCCGCTGCCTCGCCTGCTCCACGTCGGCTCGGTTGGCGGCCGCGATCGGGGCGAAGACGTCATCGTCGGCGAGGCGGCGGGCGAAGACCCGGTAGAAGGCGGTGATCTGGTCGTCGCTCACCGTCCCCATCGCCGCGAACGCGTCGGCGGCAGCCCCCACCGCCGCTTGCGCCACCGCCCAGTCCGCCGCCGGCACGTGAAGCAAGTCGCCGGTGGTCTGCACCACCACCAGGCGATCACCCTCCTCGAACGCGGCGGCGAGTTCCTCCGAAACGGTCGCCACCCGGTCCCCGCCGTAGGGGATCTGCATGCCTGCGGTCAATTGGGTCAGCTGGTCGCTCATGTCCCCGAGGCTACCGCCCCGGCCCCCGCGGGGAAACCGGCGCGGGCTCCGCGCGCGGGCGGAGACCGACCCACCGATCCCGGCCCGTACACTCCGGGCCATGGAGCGCTACACCCACGGACACGACCCGATCGTGGTCGACGCCCATGCCCGGCGGACCGCCGAGGAGGCGGCCGCCTTCCTCCTCCCCCACCTCGAACCCGGGATGCGCATCCTCGACCTCGGGTGCGGCCCGGGCACGATCACGGTCGGGCTCGCTCGCTACGTCGCTCCTGCCGAAGTGATCGGGGTCGATCGCTCCGGGGACGTCCTGACGAGGGCACGGGCCCATGCCGCCGCCCAGCACATGGACCGGGTCCGCTTCGTGACCGCCTCGGTCTACGACCTCCCGTTCGCTGCCGGCGAATTCGACGTCGTGTACGCCCACCAGCTCCTCCAGCACCTCTCCGACCCGGTGGCCGCCTTGGTGGAGGCACGGCGGGTCCTGAGGCCCGGCGGCTACCTCGCGGTGCGGGACGGCGATTTCGGGACCTTCACCCACCATCCGCACCAGCCCCTGATCGACCGCTGGCTGACCGTCTACACCGCGGTGGCCCGCGCCAACGGCGGGGAGCCGGAGGCGGGGCGGCGGCTTCTGCAATGGGTGACCGCGGCCGGCTTCACCCACACCCACGCCACCACGTCGTCGTGGGTCTTCGCCGACCCGGCCTCGCGAACGGAATGGGCCGCGCTGTGGGCGGGGAGGATCGCCGTGCCCCACTTCGCCGACCGTGCCGTCGAGCTGGGCGTCACCAGCCGCGACGAGCTGGCGGAAATCGGGGCCGCCTTCGCGTCCTGGGCGGCCGACCCCGTCGGATGGTTCGGCCTCATCCACGGGGAGGTGCTCGCTCAGGCCCCGGGGACCGCCGGCGGGAAACGGGAGAGGTCGTCGCGGGTCATCGAGTAGAGGGCGGCGTCCCGACCCTCCCCGTGGATCATCAGGCCGTGGTGGAGCACCCCCTCGAAGCGGGCCCCGATCCGCTCGGCGACGCGGCGGCTGGCGGTGTTCTCCACCGCCGCGGTGATGAGGATCCGGACCAGACCGAGGTCTTCGAACCCGAAGCGGGCGGCGAGGAAGGCGGCCCGGGTGGCGACGCCGCGGCCGGTCCATGACGTCCGCACCCAATACCCGATCGTGGCCCTCTCCAGACGCGCATCGATCCTGCTGATGCCGATCGACCCGAGCGTGGCGTCGCCGGCGACGTCCTCGATGAGGAAACGGCGCGAGCCGCGCCGCTCCGCCTCGATCTGCCGCTGCAGCCACGACACCGTGTCGGCGCGCCGGTACCCCTGATGGCACCAGTCCTCCCAGGTCGTGATCTCGGCCACCGACTCCACGATCGCCTCGTGGACGGTGTCGAGGTCGTCCATCTGGAGCGGGCGGATCCGGATCACCCCGTCGCTCAGGCTGGGGTGCGTCGTCATCGCCGGCGACTCACGTCAGCAGCACCAGGTCGTCGCGGTGGATGACCTCTCCGCCCGCCACCGAGGTGTGCTGTCCGGCCGAGGCGCGGATGTCGTCGGCGCCCATCCCCGTCAGCCCCTTGCCGAGCAACCCCCCGTCCTCCCCGACTACTTCCACTGCGGCGGAGGAGGCGAACTCACCTGCGACGTCGAGGATGCCGACGGCGAGCAGTGAGCCGCCCCGTTCGCGCAGCGCGGTGGCGGCGCCGGCGTCGACGGTGAGCCTCCCCTCGGCGGGGAGCCCAAAGGCGATCCACAACTTGCGGGCGGTGAGACGGACCTTGCGCGGCGCAACCCAGGTTCCGACCTCGTCGCCGGCCACGGCGCGGACCGTGGTCTCCGGATCGGCCGCATCGGCGATCACGGTGGGGATCCCCGACCATGCCGCCATGCGGGCTGCCGCCACCTTGGTGGCGACCCCGCCGGAGCCGAGGGAACCCGATCCCGAGCGTTGCCACAGCTCGTCGAGGATCTCGTCGGTGTGACGCACCGCCGGAAGCAACTCGGCGTCGTTGGAGAGACGGGGGTCGTCCGAGTAGAGGCCCCCGGTGTCGGTGAGGATGATCAGCATCCCCGCGTCCACCAGGTGAGAGACGATGGCCGCCAGCCGGTCGTTGTCCCCGAGCTTCAGCTCATCGACCACAACCGTGTCGTTCTCGTTGACGATCGGCACCACCCCGATGTCCAGCATGCGTTCCAGAGCGACCCGGGCGTGGAGGTACTGGCTGCGGTGCGCCAGCACGTCACGGGTGAGCAGGACCTGCCCGACGATCCGCCCCCGCCCTCCGAACTCGTTGGCGTAGCGCTCCATGAGCCGCCCCTGACCGACTGCGGCCGCCACCTGGAGCCCGGGGAGGTCGCGGGGCCGCTCCTCGATGCCGAGGGCCGGGATCCCGGCCGCCACCGCGCCGGAGCTGACCAGCACGGTGGGATGGCCACGGGTCCATAGTGCTTCCACCTGATCGACCACCCGGGCGAGCGACTCGGGGTCGATGCCGCCTTCGGGTCGCGCCAGGGACGACGAGCCGACCTTCACCACCACCGGGCTGCCGGCGGACACCGCGTGCCTCATGCCGGCTCCTCCGGATCGAACGTGAACACGAGGTCCCCGATCCGCACGTCGTCCCCCGGCTCGGCCCCGGCGGCCCGCAGGGCCTCGTCGACCCCGAGCCGGGCGAGCCGGGTCGCCACGAAGTCGGCCGCCTCGGGCACGGTGAGGTCGTCGAGGTTGACCGCCCGCTCCGCCGCGAGGCCCGTCACCGCCCAGCCGTCGCCTTCCCGGGTCACGGAGAAACCGCCAGGAAGGGGTCGGTGGAGCACGAACCCTTCCCGTTCGGGGGCGGCGGCCTCGGCCATGTCCACCAGGTTGGCGATGGCGTGCATGAGCGGCTCGACTCCCTCTCCCGTGACGGCGGACACCAGATGCAACTCGATGCCGCGTGCGGCGGCCCACGATAGGTGCCGGGCCCGGTCCTCGATGGCATCCACCTTGTTGAGGACCACGAGATGGGGACGCGTGGAGAGCTCGGCGAGATGCCGGTGCAGTTCGCCGAGCAACACGTCGAGCTGGCGGTCCGGTGGGTCCTCCTGCAGGGAGGTCGGATCGAGCATCAGCACCAGGGCTCGGGCCCGCTCCACGTGCCGGAGGAACTCGTGGCCGAGTCCCTTGCCGTCCGCCGCCCCTTCGATCAGTCCCGGGACGTCGGCGAGCACCAGTTCCCGGTCGCCGACGCCGACGACGCCGAGGGTGGGAACGAGGGTGGTGAACGGGTAGTCGGCGATCTTGGGCTTGGCGGACGAGACGCGGGAGACGAGGGTGCTCTTGCCGGCGTTGGGGTAGCCGACGAGGGCCGCGTCGGCCATGAGCTTCAGCTCGAGCGTGATCCACGTGTCCTCCCCGAACTCCCCCTGCTCGGCGAAGCTCGGGACCCGCCGCCGGCGCGAGACGAGGGCGGCGTTGCCTCGACCCCCGCGCCCACCGCGGGCGATCACGAGTTGCTGGTCCGGTTCGACGAGGTCGGCGAGGACGGTCCCGTCCTCGGCGCGCACCAGGGTGCCGAGGGGGACGGGGAGCACGAGGTCGTCGCCGGCCCGGCCGTGACGGAGGTCGCCCTCCCCGTGGGTGCCGTCCCCGGCGGACCAGTGGGGATGGTTGGCGTAGCGCAGCAGGGTGGGGACGTCAGGGGTGGCGGCGACGATCACCGCCCCTCCGGCCCCGCCGTTGCCCCCGGTGGGCTTGCCGCGGGGTCGCCCTCGTTGCCGCCGGAAGCCGGCGACGCCGGCGCCGCCGGCCCCGGCCTTGGCATGGATGCGAACGCGGTCGACGAACATGGTTCCCCTGCTCGGATGGAGACCTGGATCGCGGTCGACCCGGGCCCGCTGCCCGGGTTGCGGGTCAGTCGTCGGTGTCGACGCTGACGAGGCGGCGGCCCTTGCGGGTGCCGTAGCGCACCTTGCCGGCCGCCTTGGCGAAGAGGGTGTCGTCCCCGCCCCGGCCCACGTTGGTGCCGGGATGGATGCGGGTGCCGCGCTGGCGCACCAGGATCGCCCCGGGTGTGACCGTCTGACCGTCGAAGACCTTGGGGCCGAGCCGCTGCGCGGCCGAATCACGACCGTTCTTGGTCGAGCCTCCGGACTTGGTCTTGGACATGGCTACGCCTCCTGGTCGTCGGGCGTGGGCTCGGCGGCCTTCTTCTTCGCCGCCGGCTTCTTCGCCGCGGTGGTCTTCTTGGCTGCCGGCTTCTTCGCCGCCGGCTTCCTCGCCGCCGGCTTCTTCGCAGTCGTGGTCTTCTTCGCCGCCGGCTTCTTGGCGGCAGCGGTCTTCTCGGCAGCGGTGGTCTTCTTGGCGGCGGGCTTCTTCGCCGCCGGTTTCTCTGCGGCCGTGGACTCCTCCACCGCCGTGGATTCCTGCGCCGCCGGCTTCTTCGCCGCCGATGTCTTGGTGGCGCCCCCGGAGGTGGCGATCTTCGTCACCTGCAGCGTCGTGTAGGTCTGGCGGTGGCCCTGGCGACGCCGGTAGCCGGACTTCGACTTGTACTTGAAGACCTCGACCTTGTCGCCCCGGTGCTCTCCCAGGACTTCGGCGGTCACCACCGCCTTGGCGAGGGTGGACCGGTCGGAGATCACGGTGCCGTCGTCGCCGACGAGCAACAACGGCGTGAAGGTGACGGCGCCGGACGTCTTGAGGCGCTCGACGTCGAATACGTCGCCCTCCTCGACCTTGGTCTGCTTTCCGCCGGCGCGGATGATGGCGTACATCTGTCCTCCGGGATCACCGGGAATGTTCGTGGTGCCCGCGGCGCGGTCGGACAGTGCCGATCGCCGGCGGGCCGACGCATGATAGCCGTCCGGCGCCCCGGCGCCAGCCGGTGGCGTTCCGGATGGTCACGAATCGGATCTGCTCGGAAGCGGCGCACCCGAGGTGGCGGCGTCTTCGAAGAGGAGGACGCCACGACCTCCACACTGCGGGCAGACTTCCGAAAACGACTCGAGCAACCCGGCGGAGACGTTCTTACGGGTCATCTCGACCAGCCCCAGGTTGGAGACGTCGAACACCTGGGTGCGCATCTTGTCCTTGGCGAGGTGTTCCCGGAGCCGCTGCAGAACGGCCTCCTGGTTGCGGGCGATCTCCATGTCGATGAAGTCGATCACGATGATGCCGCCGATGTCGCGCAGCCGCAGCTGGCGGGCGATCTCCTCGGCCGCCTCGAGGTTGTTCTGCAGGACCGTCTCCTCGAGGTTGGAACGGCCGACGAAACGGCCGGTGTTGACGTCGATGACCGTGAGCGCCTCGGTGCGGTCGATCACGATGTGCCCCCCCGACGGGAGCCACACCTTGCGGTCGAGCGCCTTGCGGAGCTGATCCTCGACGTGGAACCGCTCGAAGATCGTCATCTCGTCCTCGTAGAGCTTCACCTTCTCGAGGAGGTCCGCCTCGGTGCCTTCCAGGTAGGCGAGCACCCGGTCGTAGGTGGCCACGTCGTCGATGAGGAGACGACGGAACTCACGCGTGAAATGCTCGCGGATCACTCGCAGCACCAGAGGGGGCTCCTCGTAGAGGAGGCGCGGCGCCGAGCCGTCACGCTTGGCCTGGATCTCCTCCCAGATCCCGACCAGGCGCTCGATGTCGATCTGGATGTCCTCGCGGGAGGCGCCCTCTGCCGCGGTACGGACGATCACCCCCATGCCCTTGGGCCGCACCTCGGCGACGATCGCCCGCAACCGGCGTCGCTCCTCGTCGGAGAGGCGGCGGGAGATGCCCCTGACCTCGGCATCGGGTGCGAGCACCAGGTACCGGCCGGCGAGGCTGATCTGGTTGGTGAGACGGGCGCCTTTGTGGCCCATGGGGTCCTTCACCACCTGGACGAGCACGGTGTCCCCCGGCTTCAGCACCATCTCGATCCGGCGCGGTTTGCCTTCCACCTCGAAGTCGTCGTAGTTGACGTCACCGGCGTACAGCACGCCGTTCTTCCCCTCGCCGAAGTCGACGAAGGCGGCTTCCATGCCGGGGAGCACGTTGCGCACCTTCCCGAGATAGACGTTCCCCACCATGGACCGCTTGTCGGAGCGGGCCACGTAGTGCTCCACGAGAACCGGGCCCTCCAGCACCACGATCTGGGTCTGGTGGGGGCTGGACCGCACCAGCATCTGCTTGCGGGCAGTGTCGGGTGGCGGCGCCACCTCGATGCGGGGTCGGGACGAGCGGCGGTCGCGGGGAGCCGCACCACGCTGGCCGTTGCCGCCGCCGCGGCGCCTCGACTGGGAGTGATCGGTGCGGGTCCGGGTGGTGGAAGCGGTCTCAGCGCTGCGGGACGAGCCCCCGCCGGAGCGTTGGTCCCCCCTGCCACGGCGAGCCGTGCGATCCGGCTCCTGGTCTTGGACCACGGCGCCGCGTTTGACGACGCGGGCGGTCTTCTTGCGAAACAAAGCCATTGAAGAACTCCTTGGAATGCCCTACCGGGCCAATCGATGGTGCGGCCAGGCCGCGGGGTGGGCACGGCGTACTACCGACGTGTGGTCTCACCGCCGTGATCGAATCGATCGTGAAAGCAGTGCGCCGTGGTGACCGCGGAAGCACCGATGGGGCAGCAAGCGGGATCAGGCCCAACATCCGAGTCCTTGGTCGAAGACATGCGGCCGGCGCGATGCGGCCGGGTGCAGCGTAGCACGCGGTTTCGCGACGTCAGACCACGCTCCGCAGCGACCCGGGGCGACGCACGACCCACGGGTCGAGAGCCGCCACCCCGCTGCTACGCTCACCGACCATGCAGCGCCGCGCCGATCAAGGCTGGATCGAGGTCATCAGCGGCCCGATGTTCTCCGGCAAGAGCGAAGAACTGATCCGCCGGGTCACCCGCTACCACCTGGCCCGGATCCCGACCCAGACCTTCAAACCGGCGCTCGACACCCGCTACTCGGTCGGTGAGCTCGTCTCCCACAGCCGCCTGTCCACCGCCGCCGAACCGGTGCAGGACTCCGCCCAGCTCCTCGCCGCGGTCGCCGACCGCACCGTCGTCGTCGGCATCGACGAGGGCCAGTTCTTCGACATGGGACTGGTCGACGTCGCCGCTCTGCTGGCGGGGGCCGGCAAGCAGGTCATCGTCGCCGGGCTCGATCTGGACTACCTGGGACGCCCCTTCGAGCCGATCCCGTCCCTGATGCTCCGCGCCGAGTATGTCACCAAGAGCCTGGCGGTGTGCCACCGCTGCGGCGGGCCGGGGCTGTTCACCCAACGGGTCGTCGACTCCGACGAGCTCGTGGTACTCGGCGCCAACGACTCGTACGAGGCCCGCTGCCGGCGCTGTTACAACCCCCACGAAGTGGTCCAGCCGTCGCTCGACATCGCCCAGGGCTGACCGCAGGTCTCTGCGCCCGGCCGCGCTCTCACCGCCCGAGCTGATGCTCGCTCGGTACCGGCGATCGCCGCATCCAGACCGAATGGGCAAGCCCCAACGCCAGGCTCATCGCTATGTAGACGGTACCCCCCGCGCTGAGGAACGGGAGCGGCAGCCCCGTCACCGGCATCCACCGCATCGTCATCGCCACGTTGACGAAGATGTGGAACACCATCATGGCGGCGACGCCGACCGCCACCAGTTGGGAGAAGCGGTCGCGGCCGTTGGCGGCGGCGACCAGGAGCCGCCACACGAGGACCGCGAACAGGCCGAGCACGATGGTGGCGCCGACGAAACCGAGCTGTTCCCCGACCGCGGTGAAGATGAAGTCGGTCGCCTGCTGGGGCACGAACGACAGGTTGGTCTGGGTCCCCCCGAACAGGCCCTTGCCGAGGAATCCACCGGAACCGATGGCGATCTCACTCTGCAGCTGGTTGTAGAGGGCCGTCTGGGCGGAATGGGCGGCGGGGTCGAGGAAGGCGGTGAGGCGCGTCAGCTGGAATTGCTCGATCCACCCGACCTGGAACAGGCCGACGGCGCCGACGGTGGCGGCCAGCACCAGGGCGGTGAGCTGGCGCCATGTCGTCCCGCCCACGAACAGCATCACGACCGCGATGAAACCAAACACGAGCATGGTGCCGAGATCGGGTTGCTTGAAGATGAGGGCCGCCGGAACACCGACGATGGCAACGGCGCGGGCGATGTGATCCCAGCGCAGCGTCCGGTCGATGGCCGATGCCAGCAGCGCCG
>CAZQUB010000009.1:0-37819 GCA_964596225.1 uncultured Acidimicrobiaceae bacterium | reverse complement strand
TGCGCCGCACCAACGCCCGGGCCCGGGTCTCCATCACCGCCACCGAGATGCTGGAATCCATGACCCACTCGCCCCGCCCCACCCGGGCCGAGGTCACCGACGTGTCGACCGCGGTCCTCGCCGGCACCGACGCCGTGATGCTCTCGGCGGAGACCGCGGTGGGGAAGTACCCGGTGCGGGCCGTCTCCGCCATGGATCGCATCTGCCGGGACGCCGAATCGAATCCCGGCTTCGACGGCACCGCCGGCGTCGAGTTCCTCGAGGACGAGGCCCGTTTCGCCTCGGCCGTCGCCCAGGCCTGCGTCGATGCCGCCTCCAGCCTGGCCCTGAGCACCGTGGTCGTCTTCACCGAATCGGGGAGCACCGCCCGCCTCATCTCCAAGTACCGCCCCGAAGCCGGGATCGTCGCCTACACCCCCCACCCGGACACCTACCGCCGCCTCGCCCTCTACCGCGGGGTCACCCCGTTCATGTTCGCCACGGTCGATTCCACCGACGAGATGATGATGCACGCCGAGCAGGATCTGCTGGCCCGCGGCATCGTCGAGCGCGGTGAGGGTTTCGTGCTCGCCGCCGGCGTTCCCCCCAACCAGAAGGCGACCACCAACGTGATGCGGCTCGCCAACGCCGGGGGGATGTGACGGCGCCGCCGTCACCGGGATCGATGGTGGTGGTGGCGGCGGCGATCTCCTAGAGTCCCGCCGCAGGAGGTGCCTTGTGGGCCAAACCATCGAGGTCGCGACCGAAACGCTGGGCGAGATCGCCCTCTTCTCGACCGACCGCAGCATCACCGGTCAGGACGGCGCCGGGTTCACGCGGGACGAGGACGTGGTGCGGCCGACCTTCCCGGCGCAGCTCGCGGCGCGGCTCTTCGCCGCCGACCCGGAGATCGACCACGTCTACGTGGCGTCGAACCAGGTCGTGGTGCGGCGCCGTGCCACGTGGACTGAGGAAGCCGCCGGGGCCGCGGCCGCCGTCATCGCCGAGTTCTTCCGCTACTACCCGGACCAGTGAGCCGGTCCGGTCACGGGACGGGATCCGGGCCGGGATCCGGGGCGACGTAGACCCCGAGATTGACCGTCACCGTCTCACCTGCATCGAGGTATGCGCCGCCTTCGGGGCTCTGGGACACGACCGTACCGTTCTGTGCCTCGTTCTCCACCGTGACGGTGGGGCCCTGGACGACGTTGAAGCCGGCGCCCGACAAGGCGGACTGGGCGGAGGCGAAGTCCTGACCGATCACCCCCGGCACCAGGATCGGGCACTCGATCTCGGCGTCGGGCATGTTGCACGGGTGCACCTTGATGATGGTCGGGTAGGCGTGGTAGCGGTGGGTCCACGTCTGGCGTTGCTGGGAACCGTCGGCGAAGGTGATGATGCGGGTGATGTCGACCGCCCACCCCTTGGAGCCTTCGTCGACGATCTCGTCCTCAGGGGTGAGCTCGGGGTCCTCCTCGTAGACCTCCTCCGGGTCGGTGTAGCCGTACCGGTCGGACTTCTCCGCCTCGCACACCCGGCCCCCGTTGTTGCCGTAGAACTCGACCGTGATCGAGGTCGCGGTGTACTGGGTCTTGATGATGATGAAAGCGTCGGAGTCGTTGCGGAACACCAGGTCCGGTTCGGGCCACGAGATCGTCGCCTCCCGCCCTTCCGGGTAGCGGGTGAAGTAGTAGCTGTGCGGCTGGTGTGCGACGTCCTCGTAGCAGCCGAAGAACACCGCGTTGTAGAACGTGGTGGCGAACTGGCTCACCCCGCCGCCGACGCTGTCGACCAGTTCGCCGCCGAGGATCATCGGCGCCATCACGTAACCCTTGTCCCGGGTGCGTTCCCCGACGTACTGGTTGAGGGAGAACTCCTCGCCGGGCAACACGATGGCGCCGTCGACCGCGTCGGCCATGAGGTGGATGTTGGTGACCCGCGCCTGGCCGGCCGGATACTCGGTGGTGAAGCCCGAGACCTTGGTGATCGGCCCCATCGCCTCGGCGTCGGCGGTGGTGAAGGCAGGCTCGGTGCCCGATTCGAACGGGAACGGGCCGGCGTTGGTGGGGGAGAGGGCCGCCTGACGAAGGGCGGCGGCCACCATGTCGACGTTGAGGAGGGTGGCGTCCCGCGACGGTTGGAGTGCCACCTGTTCGGTTTCCTCGTCGACGAAGAAGGCGGCGTCGCGGGCCGGCTGTTCGATCTCCTGGCGGTGCGGCTCGAGGAGCGAGGCCAGAGCGTTCTCGTCGAACCCGACGATCAGCTCCGGCGGCGAGGCGGAGGTGACCCGGCTCACGAACATGTCGGTGAGCTGCTCGGTGGAGAACGTGATCGACACCTCCGGGTCGCCGGCGACCAGCGTCACCGGTCCGTCGAGGAGCCTCCCGGCCTGGCCGACGGCGGCGTCGACGTCGGCGCGGGTCAGGTCCGGTTCCAGCACTCTGGTGGGCAGGGTCGGCACCGAACGGTCGAGGCTGCTCAAGGTGGCGAGGACGATGGCCTCGGCGGGGTCACGGTCGATGCCTTCTCCGGCGCGGGGATAGTCGGGGAGCACCCTTCCGGCGTCGACGAGGACACCGCCCTCGTAGGCCGGTTCGTCGATCGCCTGCTGCTCCCACTGTGAGAACACCTCGCCGAGGAGGTCGGGGTCGAGGGTCACCGGCACGTCGATCTCGATGTGGTCACCGAAACTCCCGAACCAGGAGAAGAAGCTCGCAGGGAAGCCGCGGTCGTGGCGCTGCTGCATCGCCTCTTCCACCACGGCCGCCTCGTCGATCTGGAGATCCACCGTGTCCGGATCGAGGGTGAACTCGACGTTGTTCACCATGAAGTGGGCCGGGGTGCGGCGCAGTTCGTCCTCGTACTGGGCGACCGCCACCAGAGCGTCGGTCTGGCCGAGGCCGCCCAGCTCGACACCGGCGGCGGAGACGTTGCGGGCCACCTCACCGCTCGTGACGACCTGGTCGAAAACGAACGCGACCATCGGCAGCAAGAGCAGTGCCGCAGCACTGCCGGCCAGGATGATGGTGCGGAGCTTGTGAGACATCGAGCCTTGCGACACGCGAACAACGAGACGACCGAGGACCCCGGGCGAGCGGTCAGTGTACCGGTTCCCTGGTCAATCCAAATACCTCACCGCTGGTCACCGCTCGATACCATCGGACAGTGGTCCCGTTTCCCCCCGTCGCTCCCGGCGAACCGCTCGTCGTCTCGGCGACCCTCTACACCACCTACCGTCGCTGTCCGGCCCAGGCGCTGGGCCGCACCCGCGGCGTCTACCCCGCCGAGAGCCGCCCCTCGTTTCGCGGCAACCTGGCTCACCGCATCTTCGCTCGCCATCTGGCGAACGGGCCCGTCGCCACCGACGATCTGCGCCAGGCGTGTCACGAGGAGATAGGCGCCAACCTCAACCCCAAGATCGGTGCCCTCGGGCTGCGCCCCAGCGACCTCGACGCCATCATCCGGGAGGTCGGGGACCTCTACCAGCGGTTCAAGCAGCTTCCGACCGAGGGGTTCCAGGCCGCCGAGGTGTCGCTCGAGGCCGAGCCGGCGGACGGCGTCACGCTGCGGGGCGTCGTCGATGCCGTGTTCGACCAGCCGGACGGGGGTGTCCGCCTCGTCGACTGGAAGACCGGGGCCCTCTACGAGGTGGAGGATCAGCTCGCCTTCTACGTTCTGGTGTGGGCGCTGGAGAAGGGCGAGCTCCCGGCGCTGATCGAAGCCGTCTCGGTGGGGAGCGGGGAACGGCACCGGGAGGTGCCGGACCGGGCCGGGGCCGAAGCCACGGCCCGCCGGGTCGCCGACCTCGTCACCACGCTGCGGGAAGCGTTCGACGCCGGATCCGACCTGGAACGGCGCGGCGGGCCGTGGTGCGCCTTCTGTCCGCTCCTCGAAGGGTGCGCCGAAGGACACGCCGCCACCGGCTGAGTCTCACCCGAGAGCGTGCGAGACGGTGGCGGACGGTGCGATACTCTCTGGCCCGATGCGGACCCTGCTGGCGTTGCACGCCCATCCCGACGACGAGAGCTCCAAGGCAGCCGCCACCGTGGCGCGCTACGCCGACGAGGGGGTGCGCTGCATCCTGGTCACCGCCACCGGAGGTGAGGCGGGCGACATCCTCAACCCGGCGATGGACCGGCCCGAGGTGGCGGCCCGCCTTCCCGAGATCCGGCGCCGCGAGCTGGAGGAAGCGGCGGCGATCATCGGGTACGACGAGGTGATCCTGCTCGGCCATCGCGACTCCGGGATGCCCGGGACGGCGGAGAACAGGCATCCCGACGCCTTCGTCAACGCCGATTTCGAGCAGGTCCTGGGCGAGGTGGTGGAGATCGTGCGCCGAGAGCGGCCCCAGATCGTGCTCGGATACGACGACCACCGCTGGTACCCCCATCCGGACCATCTCCGCGTCTACGAGGTGTCGATGGTGCTCGCCGCGGCGGCCGCCGACCCGGAGCGGTTTCCCGAGGCAGGGGATCCGTGGCAGGTCGACGCGGTGTGGGCGCCGCTGTTCTCGATGCGTCGGATCCTCGCCCTCCATCACGCCATGGTGGACCGCGGTCTCGCCTCCCCGTACGCCGAATGGCTGGCCCGTCTCGACGAGACGATGGACGACGGCCGGCTCATCAGCCGGATCGACGTGGCGGCGACCCTCGAGCGTGGTTTCGACGCCCTGCGGGCCCACGCCACCCAGGTCGACCCGGACGGGTTCTGGTTCCAGATCCCGGTCGACGTGATCCGGGAGGTCTACCCGTACGAGGACTTCGAGCTGCTGTACGCACGTCGCCCCCTCCCCGAGCCGGTCGACGACCTCTTCGCCGCGTCCGCTCCCGGGTAGCGGTCAGGCGACGCGTACCGCCGACGTCCCATGATCCCGATCCGGGTCGAGGGAGCGGTACAGCTCGTCGACCAGATCGAGGAGCTGCATCCGCAGCGAGTCGATCTCGTCCCGCACCGAGTCGATGTTCGACCTGGCGGTGCCGAGGATGCGCTTCGAACGGGAGAAGTGCTGGGCGAGGTCGCGGAGGCGTCCCAGGCGCTCCAACGCGTACTCGGCGTCCCGGCGCGACCCGTCGAGACGGCTCACCGCCGCCGCGGCCCGGATCCAGCGGAGGGCGACGCCGACGAGCACGCCACCGCCGTCGTCGACCACCAGCAGCCGGTTGCCGTAGACGCCGAACGCCCCCACCTCGCCGGGGAAGGCGTCCTCGTTCGAAATGCAGAGTCCCCAGTCGGCGCTGCGGTTCGTCATGGCCCGGTCGAGTTCCTCCAGGATGCCGCCCGCCCCGCCGAGGCCGACGCGGGAGGTGTTCTTGGCCTCGACCGCGATCCGGATCTGGCTGGGCAAGGTCACCACGAAGTCGCCCGCCTTGGCGTGCGGCCCTCCCGATCCCGGGGTCTGTCCGGTGCGTTCCACCATGCACCCGCCGATGCGGGCCGCCTCGGCACGCAGGGCGGCTTCGAGCACATCCTCGTAGTCGCGTCCCTTGGCGGTGCCCCGCTGCCCTTCCTCGGCCCGGCTCTGCTCGCCGACCACGAGATCGCGCAGCTCACGGAACCGGACGTCGACCTGCGTGATGATCCGGTTGAACCCGGAATCGGTCTCGGAGGGATCGAACGCCTCCTCGATGCGTTGCTGCAGCACCCCGTCCGGGCCCAGCAGCTCGTTGAGGGCGGCGACGAGCCGGGCGGTGTGACTGTCGGTCCGCTCCGGGTCGAGGCGGGCGAGGAGACGGTCGTGGAGGGCGCTCACCTCGGCGAGGGTGCGGGCGGTGAGTGAGGTCCGCACGTCGGGATCGAGGCTGTTGGACAGCGAGGTGCTCCCCGAACTGATGACCCCGTCGAGGCGGCGCTGCGCCTCCTCCATCGCCACGGCCAGCACCCGCCGCACCTCCTCGTTCATCTCATCGATGGTGGCGCTGAGCCCCATGGCGTCGAGGCCGCGGACCCCCACCGCCAGCGCCTTGGCGATCTCGGCGGCCCGGGCAGCGGCAGGCAGGGATCGCAGGTGATCGGCCACCACCGCGTCGGTGACCTCGACACCGCAGATGTGCACCACCGCGCCGTCGATGCGGACCGAAGCGCCGTCGGTGGCCGCCGCCGGAGCGGACGGCCCTGTCTCGATGTGCTGTGTCCTCGTCATGGGGCCACCGTACGGCGGGGGAGTGACAGATTCCGCGCTCTCGCTCTCGAATCGGTGCCGGGGGCGGGTGGTGTGGTGTAATCGTCGCGATGAGACTCGACGGCGACGCCATCCCCGAACTCCGCGACGAGCTGGCGCGGGTGGGTGCACTGCTCGCCACCGCGCCGTTCCCGCTCCCCACCCCGGACCGGGAGGCCGCGGTCGCCACCCGGGACAGCCTGGAGCGCACCATCCGTGAGTATCTGGTGCCCCGCCTCGGCGACCCCGACGCCCCCATCGTGGCGGTGGTCGCCGGACCCGGCGGAACCGGGAAGTCCACGGTGGTCAACACCCTGGCGCAGGACCGCATCGGAGAGACCGGGGCCCGCCGCCCCACCACGGTCGATCCCGTGCTGTGGGCCCACCGCGACCACGCCTCCCGCTACTGGAGCGAGTTCGTCGCCCGGGTACGGGAACGGATCGGCTCCACGCTGGAGGTCGTCATCGGCGACGACCAGCTCACCTCCAACCTCACCCTCATCGACACCCCGCCGATCGACTGGGTGGCGCCCGACGGCCGCAGCCCGGCCCGTGACGTGCTGGCGCTCGCCGACCTGTGCGTCTTCGTCACCAGTCCCACCCGCTACGCCGACGCCGCCTCGTGGGAGTTCCTCCAGGAGGTGCGGTGGCGCGGGATCCCCCTCCTGTTCGTGCTCAACCGGCTCCCCGACGACGCCGCGGTGGAGGCCCTGCTGCTCGCCGACCTCGCCGCCCATCTCTACGCCCGCGAATTGCTGCTGGAACCCGATCCGTCCCAGCTCCTGGCGGTGGCGGAGAACCCGGTGGAGCGCTGGCACGGCGGTCTCGAGCCCGCCTCGGTCGGGCCGCTCCGCAGGGAACTCGCCAGGATCTCCGATCCGGCGATGCGGCGCACCGTCGTCGAGAGCAACGTCGCGTCGGCGCTGCGCAACCTGATCGATCGCGCCCAAGGTGTGCTGGCGGCGCTCGACGAGCAAGCCGTACTCGCCTCCCGCCTCGGCGAGATGGTCGACGCCCATTACGCCGACGAGACGGCCGCCCTCGTCGAGATGCTCGCAGCGGGCGGTCTGGCGGAAGCCGCCGGCCACGAGACCTGGGAACGGGCCGCCGCCGACCTCACCGGCATCGTGACGCATCGTGCCGGGCGGGCGGCGCAGGCCACGGCCGAGGCCTGGTCCGGCGACGAGATGGGACGCACCCTCCTCGCCGGAGAAGGGCAGGCGCTGTGGCGCCACGGACACGACAGTGAGGCGGTCGACGCCGCGCTGCAACGGTGGGAGCAGGGTCTGGAGGCACTGGTGTCCCGCCACGCCCACCGCGGCCGGCTCCGTCCCCGGGCCCGGCGCCGGGCGGTCCGGCACCTGTGGCCGGTGGTGCTCGACCCGGAGCGCACCCCCGACCGGCGGCTCACCCGCACCTTCCCCTCCAGCCTCGATGCCGTGCTCGAGGCCGCCCGCAGCTCCCTCGCCGAGGAACTCGGTGCCGCCCTCCGCGCCGACGCCGGCCGCTTCCGCCGCGTCGTCGACGGTGGCGCCGTCGCCGCCGCGGCCACCGCCACGGTCGCCGGGGTGCAGCGCATCACCGTCCTCGCCGATCTCGAGCCGGCGCCGCGCCCTGCAGCGCTTCCCACGGGCGACGAGCAGGCGGGCGGCGACGAGGAATCGTCCGAGGCGCCACCCGGCGATCCCGAGGTGCCCGATGCGTGACGTCACCGAACTCCTCGACGCGGTCGATCTGGCGGTGGCCCGGGCCGAGACGATCGCACCACCGGCGCGGTGGGAACGCGCCGCCGCCCGGGCCGCCGAGCTTCGCAGCCGTCGCGGCTTCTTCGGAGAGACTCTGGTGCTTGCCGTCGCCGGCGGCACCGGCGTCGGCAAGTCGAGCCTCGTCAACGCCCTCGCCGACGAGACGCTGGTGTCGGTGAGCACCCTGCGACCCCATACCGAAGAGGCGATCGCCATCCATCCCGAAGAGCCGGAACCGAGCCTCCTCACCCTTCTCGACACCCTCGGCGTCGAGCAACGCCGTCCCCACCCCGGGTTCCCCCATCTCGCCATCATCGACCTGCCCGACATGGATTCGGTGGTGGCATGGCACCGCCGCCGGGTCGAGGAGCTGATTCCGCGGGTCGACGGTGTCATGTGGGTCCTCGACGCCGAGAAGTACGCCGACCGGGCGCTCCACCACGACTTCCTCGCTCCGCTGGCGACCTACCGCAACCAGTTCCTGTTCGTGCTCAACAAGATCGACCGGCTCCGTTCCGGCCAGGCTGACGACGTCTCCCGCCACCTGAGCGGACTCCTCGACGAGGACGGTTACCCCGACGCCGAGCCCTTCGCGGTGGCGGCCGACCCGGCGGAGGGCCGCCGGATCGGCGTCGACGGGCTGCGCGACCACCTCACCACCCGCCTCGACGGCAAACGGATCATGCTCGGCAAGCTCGTCTCCGACGCCCTGGTCCTCGTCCGTGACCTCGGGACCGGCGCCGGCGTGTGGAACGGCACCGAACTGCACGTGCACGATCGTTGGGCCGAAACCCGGCGAGCCGCCGCCACCCACCTCGTGCCCGGAAGCGGCGCCGCCGCCCATGACGACGCCGCCTGCCGTATCGAGGACCTGGTCGCGGCGCTCGCCGCCGAGGTCGGGGTCGACTACGGCGAGACGGTGCGCGGCGCCTTCGGGCCGGCCGCGGTGGCCGGTGCCGTGACCGAGGCCGCCACCGCCGCCGCCGAGGCCACCCCGGATCGGGGCCGCCGGCGCGGCGCCGTCTCGGAGGCGCGGCGAGGGGCTGCCGAGGCCGCCCTGGACGGTAGGGTGGGAACGCCGCTGGTGCAGATGCTTGGGGAACGGGCCCTCTTCGGGGCGAGCGTCACCCACGCCGGTCTGGCGGCCTACCAGCTCGCCGAGCGACTCAGGAGGCGTACGTGATCGAGGCCCTCACCCTCGCCGCGGCCGCGGCGGACACCACCACCACCAGTGACAACGAGTGGATCACCCGGCTGATCGAGAGCGGCGTCGTCATCCTGGTGTTCCTCGTGGTGTGGTTCCTCCTGCGGCGGGTCGGGGCCAGGGTCGTGAAGCGCATGTCGGACCAGGCCCTGGAGCAGGACGCCATCGAAGGGCCGGAGCGGGTGCAGCGCATCGAGACACTGTGGGTCGTGCTGCGCATGATGATGTTCGTGACCCTGCTGGTGGCGCTGGCGCTCATCCTGCTCGACGCCTGGGGAGTGTCGATCGGCCCGCTGCTGGCGGTCGGCTCGGTGGTGGGGATCGCGGTCGGATTCGGTGCCCAGGACTTCATCAAGGACGTGATCGCCGGGTTCCTCATCGTCGCCGAGGACCAGTACGGGCTCGGCGACGTCGTCAAGATCGCCGATGTGGTCGGCAAGGTGGAGGCGATCCGGCTCCGCACCACGGTGCTGCGCGACCTCGACGGGTACGTCCACCACGTCCCCAACGGGGCGATCCGGGTGGCCTCCAACTACACCCAGGACTACGGACAGGCGGTCCTCGACGTCGACATCGACTACACCGCCGACGTCGACAATGCGATCGCGGTCCTCACCGACGAGCTCACCGCCTTCGCCCACGACCCGGAATGGAGCGATCAGATGCGTGCCGAACCGGAGGTGTTCGGGGTCGACGCCCTCGGCGACTGGTCGGTCCGCCTCCGCGCCGTCGTGCAGGTCCTGCCGGAATCCCGCTGGGGTGTCCGGCGCGAGTTCCTGCGCCGCATCAAGAAGCGGTTCGATGCCGAGGGCATCGAGATCCCGTTCCCTCACCTCACGGTGGTCACCGCCGCAGGTGGAGGCGCTGCAGCAGCGACCGATCCTCGACCGGAACCGGCGCCAGCACCGTCAGAGCGTCCGGCACCGGAGTGACCTCGAGCGACGAGGTGGGCCCGAGCAGCTCCCCGTCGGCCTGGAAGTGGCTCTGCGGGTCGGCTTCGATCACCAGCTTCTCGAAGCCGCTCCAGGCGTGGACTCCCCGCTGACCGGCCGGTGATCCGCGGAGGGCGGCGCGGCGTACCAGATCGAGCGTCGCCACTACGGTGAGACGCTCGGCGGCGAGGGCCGTCGGCCCCTGCCCGGGCGGACCGAGACGGAGCGGCAGCCTGCCGAAGAACGTGTACACGTCGTGGACCTGCACCAGCACGGACACGGCGTGGGCGCGATCGCCGTCGCACTCCACCACCATGTTGGGGGCGCGGGTGCGGTAGGTCCCGAGGACCTGGGCGGTGGCGGCCTTGGCGAACGACAGGGACGCCATGGCGTACTTGGTGTAGGGGCGTTGCTCGACGACTCCGACCACGTCGGCGTCGAGGCCGATCCCGAGGGAGAACACCGCGTACTCGGAACGGGCCCCAATCCTGCCGTCCGACGCCATGTGGACCACCGGGAGACGTCGCGGCTCGGCGTCGAGCAGGGCGTGGGCCGCCTGCGCCGTCTTCTGCGGGATGCCGAGGAGGCGAGCCACGACGTTGATCGTCCCCGCCGGGAGGATCCCGAGGGCGGTCGGGGTGCCCACCAGGCCGTTGGCGACGTGATGGACGACGCCGTCGCCGCCCATGGCGATGACGAGGTCGAAGCCTTCGACCGCGGCCTCGGCTGCTCGCTGGCGGGACTCGGCCGGGCCGTTGGGCCACGCCGGGGTCACGTGATACGCCTCACCCAGGATGGTGAGGACCTCCCGGAACCGGCCGCCGGTGAACCCGGACGCCGAGGGGTTGGCGATGAGGAGCGCTGTTCTCATATGGGAGCCGCAGGCTACCCGGAGCCGGTACTCTGCACGACATGGTCTACGCCGA
The DNA here is from genome assembly GCA_964596225.1 of uncultured Acidimicrobiaceae bacterium. Lineage (GTDB taxonomy): Bacteria > Actinomycetota > Acidimicrobiia > Spongiisociales > UBA5794 > CAYQEC01. The sequence goes on along the minus strand of CAZQUB010000009.1, from coordinate 26,876 downwards.
TCGACGCGACGCCGGACGCCGGCTCGCCGTCGCGGTTGCAGCCGCCCTGGAGCCCTTCGATCCCGGGACCGTGTTGGTGTTGGGGGTACCCCGCGGCGGGGTGACGGTCGCCGCCGAGGTGGCGGCCGCACTCGGCGCCCCGCTCGACGTTGCGCTGGCCCGCAAGCTGGGAGCCCCCGGCAACCGGGAGCTGGCGATCGGCGCCATCGCCGAGCACGGCGCCCCGGTGGTCGACGCCTCCCTGGTGCGGCGCCTCGGTGTCACCTCCGAGTACCTCGAAGCCGAGATCGACCGGCAACGGACCGAGCTGGCACGGCGTGCCGCCCGCTACCGCGATGGCCGGCCGGCGCCTTCGCCGGCGGGCTGGGTCACGGTGGTGGTCGACGACGGCATCGCCACCGGATCGACCCTGGAGGCGGTGCTGGCTGCGATCGGGGCCGGTGACCCGGCCCGCCTGGTGGGGGCGGTCCCGGTCGGACCCCCCAGCTCGATCGCCCGGCTCGCCTCGCGGGTCGACACCATGGTGTGCCCGCTGCAACCCCGTCATTTCATGGCGGTGGGGGAGTGGTACGCCGATTTCGCCCAGGTGACCGACGACGAGGTGGTCGAGATCCTGCGCGCCCGGTCCTAGCCTGCGGCCTCCACCAGGTCCTCGGTCTGCCACTCCCTCGGGGTGTCGTCGACCCGACGCAGGATGATGCGGGCGGTCACCAGGAAGCCGATGAGGGCCGCCATCGCGGCCGAGCGGGGCCAGTGGAGCAGGTTGACGATGATCGCCCACACCAGCGGTCCGAGGACGGTGGCGAACCGTCCCACGGTGGCGTACAGGCCGTAGAACTCGCCGAGCCTGCGGGGTGGGGCGATGCGGGCCATGTAGACCCGGTCCGCCGCCCAGGTCGATCCGAGGGAGATACCGCCCAGGGCGGCGACCGGCCAGGCGACCCAGGGCGTGTGGGTGACGGCGGCGACGATCCCTCCGAGCATCGTGACCATCCAGCCGTAGAGCGCGGTGTGGAGTTGGCGGCGCGGCCCGAAGCGATCGATGAGCGGTCCGGAGCCGATCCCGCCGATGATGGCGGTGACGATGGCGAGCGCCAGCAGGATCTGCACCTCGCTCTCGGTGAAGTCGAGCTCCTGGATCACGAAGATCGCCAGGAACCCGCCGATCAGGGTGTTGATGGCGTCGGTGTAGAAGAACCGCCCCACCAGGAACGGTACGACGCCCCGGTAGCCGGCGGCGGCCCGCCACGCCGCCACGAGGTGACGCACACTCGATGTGATGCCGGGCGGCGGTCCCGGCAGGGGGGTCCGGGGCCGCTCCCGGATGAAGAGGAACGCCGGGAGCGAGAACACCAGGAACAGCACCGCGATCGACCGGAACACCACCGCGAACCCGTGGCTGTCGAGCAGGAGCCGACCGATGAGGACCGCGATCACGGAACCGCCGTAGCCGATCCCGATACCCCATCCGGAGATCCGGCCCCGGTTCTCCTCGGTGCTGACGTCCGGCAACAGCGAGTCGTAGATGACGCCGCCCAGGTTGAAGCCGATGAGGGCGAGGGAGAACAGCACGAGCGAAGGACCGACCGGGAAGGTGGCGAGGAAGAAGGTGGCGGTGACCGCCAGCAGGGTGGTGGGGATCAGCAGCGGGACGCGGCGGCCGACGTGGTCACCCACCATCCCGATCCAGGGGGAGAGCACGATGACCACCACCATGGCCGCCGCCAGCGCCACCGACAGTGCCGCGTCGGGCCAGCCGTTCTGGGTGAGCCAGGTGGCGAAGTAGAGGCCACCGACGCCGAGGGCGAAGATCGTGTTGGCGAGGTCGTAGGTGATCCACGACACGACGGAGAGGCGGCCGGGTGGAGGCGACATGGCGCTATTGCTACCACACTGCGGCGCCATCCGGAGCGCCGGCTGCTAGCCCGCCAGCAGCTTCTCGATGCGCTCCCGCAAATCCATAGGGCGGAACGGCTTGGTCATGAAGTCGTCGGCGCCGCCCTGCGCCGCCTGCTCGGCGACCTCGGGTTGCGCGTGGGCGGTGAGCACCAGCACCTTGATGAACCGGGTCTCCTCGCCGGCACGGAGGTGGCGAAGGACCTCCCAGCCGTCCATTCCGGGGAGGCCGATGTCGAGCACGATGGCGTCGGGGAGGAGTTCTCGAGCCATCTCCAACCCGCGGATTCCGTCCTCGGCGCCGACCAGTTCCACATCCAGCACGCGGAGGCACACCTCGATGAGGCGTCGTACGCTCACTGAATCTTCCACAACGAGAACCCTGGGTTTCACGGGGTGTGTATCGGTTCCGGTGGGTCTTTCTACAGAGATTATTCCGGGCATGGATCGTTGTGGGAAGCCGTCCCGAGTCGCCGCCGGGTCACTCTGATACGCTCGGAGGGAGCGAGCATGAGGAGGCCGCGATGCAGGAGTTTCGCACCGAGCCGTACTCAGACTTCTCGGAGCCGGGGCCGGAAGCTCGCTACCGATCGGCCCTGGTGCAGGTGGAGTCCGAGCTGGGGAGGATCGCTCCGCTCGTCATCGGGGGCGAGCGCGTTATCACCGACGACCTGATCCGCAGCGTCGACCCGTCGCGCCCCAGCCTCGAGATTGGGCGAGCCTCCTCCGCCTCCGCCGCCCACGTCGATCAGGCGCTGGCGGCAGCGTGGGAGGCGTTCAGGGATTGGGCGGCCCGGCCGGTGGGGGAGCGGGCCGAGATCGTGAGCCGGATCGGCGACGTGCTGGCGGACCGCAAGTACGAGATGGCCGCCTGGCAGTCATACGAGGCGGGCAAGAACTGGGCGGAGGCGGAAGCCGACGTGGCCGAGGCGATCGACTTCTGCCACTACTACGCCCTCCAGGCGACCCGGATGGACGTTCCCACCTACGACTATCCGGGGGAACGGAACGAATCGTTCTTGATCCCTCTCGGGGCCGGCGTCGTCATCCCGCCGTGGAACTTCCCCCTCGCCATCCTGGTCGGGATGACGGTGGGGCCGGTGGTGGCGGGCAACACGGTCGTGCTCAAGCCGGCGTCGGCGACGCCGCTGATCGGATCGAAGTTCATGGAGGTGGCCGCCGAGGCCGGCATCCCTCCCGGAGTCATCAACTACCTTCCCGGTTCCGGCGCCGCCATCGGGGATGTGCTCGTCGACCATCCCCGCACCCGCTTCGTCAACTTCACCGGCTCCAAGGAGGTGGGCCTGCGCATCGGGCAACGATCCGCGGTGGTGCAGCCCGGCCAGACATGGCTGAAGCGGGCGTTCATGGAGATGGGCGGCAAGGACGCCCTGATCGTCGACGAGACCGCCGACCTGGAGGCGGCCGCCGCCGCGGTGGTCGCCAGCGCCTACGGATATCAGGGCCAGAAATGCTCGGCGTGTTCCCGCCTGATCGCGGTCGAAGCGATCCACGACGATCTGCTGGAGCGGGTCGTCGCCGCCGCGTCGGGTCTCGAGATCGGGCCGCCTTCCGGCAACTTTCCGGTGGGCCCGGTGATCACCGACGTGCAACATCGCGCCATCCTCGACGAGATCGAGCGGGGGCGGGCCGAAGCGGATCTGGTCCTCGGTGGCGAGGCCGTCGATCTCGAAGGCGGCTACTACCTCGAGCCGACGATCTTCCGCGGGGTCCGACCCGACGCCCGGCTCGCCCAGCACGAGATCTTCGGTCCGGTGCTGTCGGTGGTGCAGGTCGCCGATTTCGACGAGGCGATCGCGGTCGCCAACGACACCGAGTTTGGGCTCACCGGTGGACTGTTCTCGCAGGATCGGGACCGCGTAGCGCGAGCGACCCGGGAGTTCCACGTCGGGAACCTGTACATCAACCGCAAGATCACCGGGGCCCTGGTCGGCATCCAGCCCTTCGGGGGCTTCAAGATGTCGGGCTCCAACGCCAAGGCGGGTGGCCCCGACTACCTGCGCCTCTTCATGGAGATGAAGACGGTGGCCGAGCGCCTCTGACGCGGTCGCGGAGAACGTTGGCTAAACCGGATGCGATGAGATAATCGTTCAACCCTGCCGCGGTGGACGATGCCCCGAGCTCGCACATCCCGAACGCCTCGCCTCCTCGCGGTGCTCGCCGTCCTCGCTCTCACCGCCGCCTGTAGCGGTCCGAACCTCGTGCCGCCGGAGACGTCGAACGGCACCGACGCCGATCCGACCGGGAGCGATCCCGTCACCACGACCACCACCTCCGCGGTGTCGCCGGAGGAGGCGACGGCGGGCATCGTCATCGTCCCGTCCGGAGGCGTCGAGCTGTCGGAGACGGCGGGCGGCCCCTCGTTCATGCGGATCCACGACGGCATCACGCTCGGGTTCCAGCACCGGGAGGGGGAGTGGCTCGAGGTCATGACCACGTGCAACGACGACGCCTGGGTGCGCCAGAGCGACGTCGAGGTGGTACCGCAGGCGAAGCGGGCGACGCCCGGTCCCGGATTCGATCTGAGCGCCGCGGTGATCGTGGTCGACCCCGGGCACGGGGACCGCGACTGGGGAGGCGTCGGACCGACGGGGCTCTCGGAGAAGGAAGTCAACCTGGACATCGCGACCAGGGTCCGCACGCTGATGGAGGAGCCGCACACGGTGGATTGGGCGACCGGGGCCATCTCATCCGGGAGCGACATTCCCGCCTTCGGCGCGGTGTGGCTCACCCGGGACCCGGCGGGTCCCAACGGAGGCGACTTCGAGGCCGGCCTCGGCTACCGGGCCGAGCTCGCCAATGCCGCCGGCGCCGACGTGATGGTGTCGATCCACAACAACACCGTTCCCAACACCCACACGGACATCCCGGGGACCGAGGTCTACTACGCCATGTCGGTCCCGGGCGCCGACCGGCTCGCCGGCATCCTCTACGAGGAGCTGTTGTTGAGCTTCGCCGCCTTCGATGCCGACTGGTCGGGGGGTGACATCCAGGGGGCGCGGGCCCGCGAGGATCCCGACACCGGCGGCGACTACTACGGCATCTTCGCCCGGGCCCAGATGCCGGCCGCCATCGTCGAGGGGGCGTACATCAGCGAGCCGGAGGAGGAGGCGTTGCTGCGCACCGACGCCTTCCGCCAGGCCTACGCCGAGGGTGTCTACCGTGGTGTGGTGCGCTTCCTCACCACCGACGATCCGGGCTCGAGCATCCACGAGCCGGAGCTGTTCACCGCCGACGCCGGCACCGTGAGCGGCTCGGGGTGCGTCGTTCCGTCCCAGTGACGCTGCGGCGCCTCCTGCTGCAGTGGGCCCTGGGTGCGGTCGTCGCCGTGGGGCTGGTGGTGGCGGGGCTGTGGTACCTGGAGGGGCGCTCCGACGGGAACGAGGCCGCGGCGACGACCACGTTGCCGCCCGCCGTGACCACGACGACGACGACCACCACCACCACCACGACCACCACGACCACGATCCCGATCGTGCCGGTGGGGGCCCCGGCCGAGCCGGACCCGGAACCCCCGCCCCCGCCTCCCGGGATCGACCCGGACTTCACCGGCACCGGGGTGGTGACGATCGCCGCAGGCGGGGCGGACCTCTCCACCGAGATCGGCGGGGTCCCGTTCGTGCGGGCCCGGGAGGGGCTGGTGTTCGCGGGGCAGTCGATGAGCGCCGACGGGGAATGGATCGAGGTCTTCACCACCTGCGACGAGACGGCCTGGGTGCGCCGCGACGAGGTGGCAGCGACCGGGCCCGCCCCCGACGCGGCCATCGGCGCCGGGTTCGATTTCGGCCAGGCGGTGGTAGTGGTCGACCCCGGCCATGGCGGGCCGAACAACATCGGGGCGGTGGGTCCTGACGACCTCCTCGAGAAGGAGGTCAACCTCGACATCGCGCGCCGGCTCAGGGACCTCCTCACCTCACCCCGCGTGGTGGACTGGGACACCGGCGAGATCTTCACGGGGTCCGACATCCCTGCCGCGGGTCGGGTGATCCTGACCCGGGTGGGAGAGGGGGAGGACGGCGACTACGAGGCCGGGATCCACTTCCGCGCCGCCCTCGCCAACGCCGCCAACGCCACCGTGCTGGTCTCGGTCCACAACAACGCCGGGTGGGAGATCACCCTCGACACGGTAGGCAGCGACGTCTTCTACCAGTCGCAGAATCCCGAGTCGCGGCGCCTGGCGCGCATCATGGTGGAGGAGTTCCGGCGGGGGTTCGACGAGTTCGCCGCCGACTGGGTGGGGGCGGTCGTGGTGGGCGCCAAGTCCCGCCTCAGCCCCGGCGACGGCGCCTCCCAGTACTACGGCGTGTTGCGGCGCTCCCAGCCACCGGCGGTGATCGCCGAAGGCGCCTACATCGCCAACCCGACCGAGGCGGCGTTGCTGCGCACCCCGGAGTTCCGTGAGGCATACGCGGCCGCGGTGTACCGGGCGTTGGTGCGGTTCCTCACCACCGATGACACCGGCGACGGTCCCAGCTTCGATCCGGAGATCTGGCACGGGGACGCCGGCGGCGGCGGCGCCACCACGACGTGCCAGATTCCCGCCCAGGGGTGAGGGCGCCGCCTCAGTGATCGACGCTGTGGCGGGCCGCCTCGGCCTTGCGTCTCGCCTCGGCCTCGCTGTAGCCGGCCGGTGACCCGTAGACCACCCCGGAGCGCTCGATCACCCGGATGAACGCCTCCACCATCTCGGGGTCGAACTGGGCGCCGGCGTAGCGGCGCAGCTCGGAGAAGGCGTAGTCCTGCGACATGGCGACCCGGTACGACCTGGTGCTGGTCATGGCGTCGAAGGCGTCGGCGATGGCGAGGACGCGGGACTCGATCGCGGGATGGGTACCGGGGGCGGTGCTCGATCCGTGGTAGCCGGTGCCGTCGAAGTTGACGTGATGATCGGCGGCGATGGAGACGATGGGCCGGAGCCAGTCGACCTCGCCGAGCAACTCGTCGATGAGATGGACGTGGGCGCGCATCTGCCGGGTCTCCTCGGTGGTGAGCCGCCCCTTCTTCTTGAGCAGCTCCCGCGGCACGGCGAGCTTGCCGACGTCGTGGATGAGGGCGGCGTGGCGCACCCGTTCCTGGGCATCGCCGTTGAGGCCCAGTTCCCGGGCCAGCATGCCGGCGAACTCGGCGACCCGCTCGGTGTGGCCCCGGGTGTAGAGGTCCTTGGCCTCGAGGGCCTTGACGAACCCGGCGAGGGTGGATTCCCGCGCCTCGCGGGCGGCGGACAGCGAGGCGAAGACTCGGTGGCTGAGCAGGAAGGTCACCACCATCAGGACCAGCATCAGGTTGAGGGAGGGACGCCCCGCCGAGTAGCGCAGGTAGGCGACCCCGAGGAAGCCGCCCATGAGCCCGAGGCCGATGTAGCCGAGCAGGATCTGGGCCAGGTTGGACCACGCCTTCACCTGGTGGATGTCGAAGACGTGCTCGACCGTGAACCGCACCAGGGCCACGTTGAGGATGCCGCCGATGCTGGCAGCGAGCACCGAGCCCACCATGATGAGGACGATGCTGCCGGCCTCTCCCTCACGGGGGAGGAAGGGGGTGAGGACGATCGCGGCGAGCGCCATCGAGATCGCGATCATGCCGAAGTTGGCGATGGGCTGGAACCAGCGCCGCTCCCGGAAGTCGGCGGGCTGCAGCGGGCTGAGGGCGACCATGACGACGACCGCGACGACGGCGTGTTCCCGCCCGACCGCGATGGCGGCGGCGATGGCGACCGCGGCCGACGAGGTCACCGACAGCCGGTCGTTGACCGGGACCGCCCGGAACTCGAGGTAGACGAAGACGGCGGCGAGAATGGCCCAGACGAGGAGATCGGAGGGCCGGGACTGCAGGTAGATCGCGATCGCGACCGTCGCGGCACCAACGACCCCGAACAGGGTCGCGTAGCGGATCTTCAGTTTGCGCTGGTGCGCCGGCCGCATGTAGGTGGCCAATACAGGGGCTCCTCGGTCGACGTGTCCGGTGGAAGGGCCTGGATCGACGGCTCTACGAGATTTTGAAACTCGCCGCGCCGGCCAGAAGCGCCGTCGCGAGGCTCGCCAGGGCAAGAATGATCCTTGGCAGTTTCTTCGTCACGGCGATCACATCCCGAGTCGTCATCTCGTCGCCACTTCTCGGGCGACGGAATTCCGCTCCGCTTGGGTGTCCCACCGATCCAGGCCACTCCACTCCAATGACCGGAACGAGCTCGAAGGGGGCCCACGGGCTGGAGCCGGTCACAGACCTCGATTGTCCATGTGCATGCCGCCCCTGGACACGGGCCCCGGTACGACCGTGGCGCCCGCCTTCCCCACCCGGAGTTGTCTGCGATTGTCAGCGCGTGGTCACACCATACGAAACCGAAGGCCGGTCGCGCAAGAACTGGGAGCGGGAGCGGCCTCTCACCACGGCCGCGGGCCGGTCACGACGGCGCCGGGAGGCGGTCGCGGTCCACCACGGTTCCGTGCTCGTCCTGGAGGATGGCGGTGTCCCCGCCGTTGGACCAGACGGCGCCGGTGCACCACCACAACGCTCCGGCGGCGGGTTCCCCGCAGCCCGAGAACACCCGCACCGTCGCTCCGGACGGCAGGATGAACCCGGCAGGGAAGGTGTAGCGGTGCTGGGAGGACTCGTCGCGGAGCACCCATCCACCCATGGCAACGTCGGTGCCGGACTCGTTGCCGATCTCGACCCATTCTCGTTCCGGTTCCGCGGCGTCGTCACCCGGCGGGTTCGGTTCGGCATCGCCGAAATGAACACCCCCCGGGGGTGGCGGGCCGCAGGCGTCGGGCGCCCACATTCCCCGGCCCTCCTCGAACGCGGTGTCGTCGAGGGCGAGGAAGTCGTCCCGGAGGGGGTGGTCGGTGTGGATGGCGATGGCATGGCCGTCCCGCACCATGGCGGCGTTGACGGATTCGTCGCCTGCGGTCAACAAGCGGAGGAGGCGCCCGTACTGGTCGTGGTCGTCGCCCCCCTGTTGCATCGAGAGGTCGGCGTCGGAGACGAGGGCTTGGAGCGCATCGCGGGCGGCGGCGCCGTGGCACTCGTCGATTTCGGGAGCGTTGACGCCGAGGAGACGCACCTCGACGTCCTCGTCGCCGAGGGTGACCACGAGCGAGTCGCCGTCCGTCACCTGTCGCAGCGTGACCGGCTGGGCGGCGCCGGTAGCGGCGATGTCAAGCGAGATGGGGTCGGGAGACAGGGGAGTGGCGCAGGCGGCGAGCAGCAGCACGGCGGCAGGAAGCATGAGGCGGCGCATGCGATGACCGTAGCCGCCGCCGATGACACACTCCGCCACTGGTAGATCGCATCCCGATTCCCTAGCGTCGGGAGCAGTACGGGAAACGCCGCCATGGCACCTGGCGGCCCCAGTGCGGAGGGAGCACCATGAGCCTGCTGCAGGACCTGCTCGACCAGGGGCACACCGGCCTCTTCATCGGAGGGGAGTGGCGCCCCGCCTCCGACGGGGCGGAGATCGAGGTCCTCGATCCCGCCACCGCCGAACCCATCGCCTCGGTCGCCAGCGGCTCCGTGGCCGACGCCGTCTCCGCGGTCGACGCCGCGTCCGCCGCCGCCGCGGGGTGGGCGGCCACCGCGCCTCGGGTGCGAGCCGAGGTCCTGCGGGGCACCTTCGAGGCGATGATCGCGGGGGCCGACGAGCTGGCCGAACTGATCGTCCGGGAGATGGGCAAGGCCCTCCCCGAGGCGCGGGCCGAGGTCCTCTACGCCGCCGAGTTCTTCCGCTGGTACTCGGAGGAGGCGGTCCGGAACCACGGATCGCTCCTCACCGCCCCCGCCGGCGGGAAGCGCATCATGGCGGTGCACCAACCGGCCGGGGTGGCGGTGCTGATCACCCCGTGGAACTTCCCGGCCGCCATGGCCACCCGCAAGATCGCCCCGGCGCTGGCGGCGGGGTGCCCGATCGTGCTGAAACCGGCGTCGGACACGCCGCTCACCTCCCTCGCCATGGCAGCGCTCCTCGCCGAGGCGGGTGTCCCGGCCGGCGTCGTCAACGTGCTGCCGTCCCGGCGCTCGTCCGAGGTGGTGCCGCCGATGCTGCACGACCCGCGGGTCCGGGTCCTCTCGTTCACCGGCTCCACCGAGGTCGGCAAGCACCTCCTCCATCTGGCGGCCGACGGGGTGGTCAACTGTTCGATGGAGCTCGGAGGGAACGCCCCGTTCCTGGTGTTCGCCGACGCCGACCTCGACGCCGCGGTCGAGGGGGCGATGGTGGCCAAGATGCGCAACGGGGGTCAGTCGTGCATCGCCGCCAACCGCTTCTACGTGGAGGACGGTGTCGCCGACGAGTTCACGGCCCGGCTCTCGGCCGCCATGGGCAGCGTGGTGACCGGGCCCGGGCTCGAACCGGGCGTGGGCCTCGGACCCCTCATCAACCTCCCCGCCCAACTCGGGATGGGGAACCTTGTGGAGACCGCCGTCGGCGGGGGAGCGAAGGTGGCGACGGGAGGTCACCGTCCCGACCGTCCCGGGTTCTTCTTCGAGCCGACGGTGCTGGCGGAGGTGCCGCCCGACAACGGGATCCTCACCACCGAGGTGTTCGGGCCGATCGCTCCCGTGGTCCGGTTCGGGACCGAGGCGGAGGCGATCGAGCTGGCCAACGCGACGCCCCACGGGCTGGCCGCCTACCTCTACACCACCGACCTGGCTCGTGGCCTGCGGGTCGCCGACGCGATCGAATCCGGCATGGTGGGCGTCAACCGCGGTCTCATCTCCGACCCGGCCGCTCCTTTCGGCGGCGTCAAGGAGAGCGGGATGGGACGGGAGGGCGGCGCCGAGGGCATGGCCGAGTTCCTCGAGGAGAAGTACATCGCGGTCGATTGGTGAGATCAGCCGGCGGGATCCGTCGCGGCGTCCGCCACCGCATGGAGGGCGGCGAGGGTGGCGGCGACCGCCGGGCGCGGCGCCAAGGCGGGCCGGGTGGCGGCCACGATCGATCGGGTGGGGGTGTGCCCGGGAACCGGAGCGAACACCACCTCGTCGGGGAGGCCGCGCAGGGCGAGGCGGGGGACGAAGCCGACCCCCATGCCGCGCCCGACGAGGGAGACCAGCACGTGGATGCTGGCGGCGCGATGGCGGATCTTCGGCTCGAACCCGGCGTCCCGGCAGGCGTGGAGGAGGGCGGTACCGAGGGGGTTGCCTGCCGGCTCGGAGATCCATGGCGCCTCGGCCAGGTCCGCCAGGGTGGAAGGGGCGTCCCAGCTGCGGGGCCGGGCCAGCAGCACCGGCTCGGTCATCAACGTCTCACGGTGCAGCTCGGGTGGGATCCCCGCCGCGAAGTGGCTGTAGTCCTGGAGGAGCACGACATCGAGCGTGCCGAGGCGGAGTTCCCGCAGGCTGTCCTGATCCTCCATCTCGACCACGTGGATGCGGATGGCGGGGTGGGTCCGCTCGAGGTCGAGCGCGGCCGGCGCCGCGAGGCGGTAGGCGCCGGTGGCGAACGTGCCGATGGCGACGTCGCCCCCCACCTCCTCGAGGGACGCGGCGACGGCCGATTCCGCCTCCGTGACCGCGTCGAGGATGCGATCGGCGTGGCGGGCGAGGAGGCGCGCGGTCGCGGTGGGTCGCAGGGTCCGTCCCTCCCGCTCGAAGAGGGGGGCGCCGACCTCGTGGCGCAGTGTCGCCATCTGTTGGGAGAGGGCCGACGGGGTGTAGGCGAGGGCGTCGGCGGCGGCGGCGACGGTGCCGCGCACCACGATCTCGCGCAGCATGCGGAGGCGGTGCAGGTCGAGCATGATCGTGAAGTATAGCTACATCATGACTAAAGGAACATTCACTTGATCTGGATGATCTGTGCGACGACGATGAGGGGGAACGGCCGGGAGATCCTGCCCGTCCGGGACGAAAGGACGCAGCCATGGCGCTCACCCAACTCAATACGGCGCTCCGCGAGCTGCTCGACACGTGGCGCCGCCACGGCCAGGCCGGGGGCGCCAACCCCGGTGTACACGATCAGCTCGAGGCGGCCCGCCTCACCGCGGGTCACGCCCGCCACTTCAACCTCCACTGAGAGGCGCCGCGGGGCGGCCGGACGGCCCGTCCCCGCGGTCGCCTACAGTGGCGACATGGGCCCCCTCGTCGCCGTCGAGATACCGCTCCTCGGTGACGCGCGCCGCAAGAACTGGGCCAAGGTCGTCGAACGGGTCGACGACTCGAAGTCCTCGGGATGGGCCTTCGTCGGCGACTTCATCGCCGCCGGCGGCGTCCAGGACGTGCCGGCCGGAGCCGTGATCCTCGTCTACGGCGAGCGCGGCTCGCGGGTCAATCCCCAGGTCGAGGCCCGGGTCTACACCGCCAACGCCGACGGCACCCTCACCCCCCACCAGTCCGCCTCCGGGCGAGCCTGGGCGCGCACCCTGCGCGACCGGGTCGACGAACTCCTCGTCGATGCCGAGGCGGCACCCCCGGTGTTGCTCGACTGGGACCCCGACCTGCTCCGCTACAGCGACGCCGCCATCGCCGAGGAGGCGCGCCGCCGCGGTCTGTGAGCCGCGGGGGACGCTGCCAAGACATGACGGTTGCCGCCCGTAGGTTTCTCGGCGGTCTCCTAGGCTGAGACGGCGTCGGGTCGAGGAGGAACCAATGCCGCATGTCGACGTCGAAGGACGCCTGTTCCACTATCGGGAACGGGGCACCGGACCGGTGGCGCTGTTCGTGCACGGCTTCCCGCTCGACGCCACCTTGTGGCTCGACCAGCTGGCCGGTCTCGCCGAACGTCGCCGCTGTGTCGCCGTCGATCTCCGCGGCAGCGGGCTGTCGGCGCCGGTGGCGGGCGAGCCCCTCACCATGGAGCGCCACGCCGCCGACCTCGCCGGGCTCCTCGACCGTCTCGAGGCGGCGCAGGCCGATCTGATCGGCCTCTCCATGGGCGGCTACATCGCGCTCGCCTTCGCGGAACGCTTCGGGCACCGGCTCCGGTCCCTCGCCCTGGCCGACACCCGCTCCGGCGCCGACAGCGACGAAGGCAAGGCCGGGCGGGACGCCGCCATCGAACGGGTCCTCGCCGGCGGGCGCGCCGCCTTCGCCGAGACCATGCTCGGCGCCCTGCTGGGACCGCACCCCACCCCCGAGGCCCGGGCCCGGCTCCGCACCATGGCCGAGACCACCCCCTACGAGACCATCATCGGTGCCCTCGCCGGGATGCGGGACCGGCCCGACCGCACCGCGGTGCTCGCCACCGTGCCGGTGCCGGCGGCCGTGATCGTCGGCGCCGACGACACGGTCACCCCTCCTGCCGTTGCGGAGGAGATGGCGGCGGCGCTCCCCGACGCCACCCTCCACGTCATCGCGGGCTCCGGCCACCTCACCCCGATCGAGCAGCCGGACGCCGTCAACGAGGCACTCGGCGCCCTCTTCGACCGGGCCGGAGCCTGAGGGCGGGCCGGCACCCGCGACCAGTTGCGGGGCCGGGGGATCGGGCCGTAGCCTGCGGCACGCCACAGGGAGGGAGGGCACCGTGACGTCCGAGGTGATCGCCGGATACACCGGGATCGACGACGCCGAGTACCGCCGCCGGATCCGCGCCTGGACCCTCTACGACTGGGCCAACTCGGCGTTCTTCACCACCGTCCTCGCCGCGGTGCTCCCCGTCTACTACAGCCACATCGCGGGCAGCACCCTGGGGAGCCCGGCGAAGGCGACCCAGTACTGGACGATCACACTCGCCATCGCACTGGTCATCGTCGCCGTCGTGTCGCCGATCCTGGGCACGGTCTCCGACATCCTGCGGGCCAAGAAGGCGTTCCTGGCGATGTTCACCGCCATCGGCGTCATGGGGGTCGGCCTGCTGGTGCTGGTCGGATCGGGCGACTGGCTGCTCGCCTCCGCCTTCCTCATCATCGGCCGCATCGGCGCCGCCGGCGCCATCGTCTTCTACGACTCGCTCCTCCCGCACGTCGCCCGGCCCGAAGACCAGGACCGGGTCTCGACCCGCGGCTACGCCATCGGCTACCTGGGCGGGGGGCTGCTGCTGGCGGTCAACATCGTGATGATCTTCACGCTCGGCGACACGCTGGGGGCCCGCCTCTCATTCGTCACCGTCGCGGTGTGGTGGGCGGTGTTCTCGATCCCGATCCTGCGCCGGGTTCCCGAGCCGCCGGCGGCCGGGAGCCACCTGGCCGGCACCTCGATCCTCCGCGCCACCTTCAGCCGGCTGCGGGAGACCTTCAACAACCTGCGGCGCTACCGCCACCTCTTCCGGTACCTGATCGCCTTCCTCATCTACAACGACGGGATCGGGACCATCATCGGGGTGGCGGTGATCTACGGGGCCGAACTCGGATTCGGCAGCGTCGAGCTGGTAGCGGCCATCCTGCTGGTCCAGTTCGTCGGCATCCCCTTCAGCCTCATCTTCGGGCGTATCCCGAGCCGGGACGAGCGCCTCAGGGCGGTGTTCCTCGCCTTCGTGCTGTGGAACCTGATCATGATCCCGCTCGCCGGCATCGCGGGCCGGTTCCTCCTCGCCGACGACGTCACCGGCGCCCGCCTTCCCGAGTTCACGTCGACCGCCACCGCGGTGGGGGAGGGCGAGTACGCACCAGGCTCGACCGCGGTCGATCTCCAGGGCGCCTGGACCGTCCGCAGCGAGAGCGACCTGCCGTCGGCCGCCGACGGCGCCTACGCCTTCACCTCCGAGGTCGGCGACGAGTACCGGCTCCGTTACCACGGGCAGAAGGTCGAGGTCACCTACGCCGAGGGACCCGATCGCGGGAAGTGGGACGTCCTCATCGACGGGGAGCCGGTGATGGACGGCGACGATCCGGTCGTCATCGACGGCTACAACGAGGCGGACCGATTCCAGCTGACCGAGATCGTCGACGCCGGCAACGGCGGCGAGCACGTGCTGTCGATCGTCAACACCGCCGACCGTGACGAGAACGCCACCGGCACGGTCATGTCGATCGGTCAGACCGAGGTGCTGCCGGCGCCCCGCGTGAGCAGCCTGGGCACCATCCTCGGGTTGCTGCTCGTGATCGAGATCGTGGGGCTCGCCCTGGCGTCCCTCTTCGGGCGTTCGCTGCTGGGAGGCCTCGCCGACACGATGAGCACCAAGCGCACCATCATCCTGTCGCTCATCGTCTACTCGGCGGTGGCGGTGTGGGGGTTCGTGCTCGATACCGTGATCGAGTTCTGGTACCTGGCGTGGATGGTGGCGATCGTCCAGGGAGGCTCGCAGGCCCTGAGTCGTAGCCTCTACGCCTCGATGTCGCCCACCACCGAGTCGGGGGAGTTCTTCGGGTTCTTCTCGGTGATGTCGAAGGTGTCGGCCATCATCGGGCCGCTGGTGTTCGCCTTGGCGGTGGCGCTGTTCGGAAGCAGCCGGCCCGCCGTCCTCAGCATCATCGTCTTCTTCCTGGTGGGCATCGTCCTCCTGACGCGGGTCGACGTCGACGAAGGCCGCCGCGCCGCCCAAGAAGCCGACCGCGAGGCGGCCGCCGCCCACCTGGTGCGCGGCGACTGACCACCCCCATGCTCCCAACCCAGGGTTGAGAGGCCGCATTTCCGTGTACTGGGGCCCACAGTTCGTGGGGAACTGTGGGCTGTGAGGCTGCATTTCCGTGTACTGGAGCCCTGGGTTGGAGGCACGGGGCGGTAGCGTGAGGGGCGATGCGACGTGTCGTGGTGCTTGCGGTGGTGGTGATGATGGGGGTGGGGTGCTCCGAGGAGGCGCCGGCGCCGTCGACCAGCAGCGACGCCACGCCCCGCGCCGCCACCACGACGACGGCGCAGGCGATCGACACCACCACGACCGCGGCGGCGGCCGGCGCAACCAGCACCACGACCGCCCCGACCACCACCACGCTCCCGCTGGCCGACCTCGAACTGGCGCTCGACGAGGTCGCCTCCGGGTTCACCCAGCCGGTGTTCGTCACCGCACCCCCGGGCGATCCCCGCCTCTTCGTGGTCGACCAGCCAGGCGTGATCTGGGTGATCGACGGCGGTGATCCCACGCCGTTCCTCGACATCCGCGACGACGTCGCATTCAACGGCGAGCAGGGCCTGCTCAGCGTGGCGTTCCATCCCGACTACGCCGCCAACGGGCGCTTCTACGTCGACTTCACCGACATCCACGGCGACACCGCCATCGTCGAGTTCACGGTCTCCGACGATCCCAATCGGGCCGACCCCGACTCGGCCCGGCTCGTGCTCTCGATCGACCAGCCCCGCGCCAACCACAACGGCGGGTTGGTCGCCTTCGGGCCCGACGGCGCCCTCTGGATCGGGATGGGCGACGGCGGCGGCGCCGGCGACCCGTTCGGGAACGGCCAGAACCCCGCCACCCTCCTCGGGACCCTGCTCCGTATCGAGGTCGGGCCCGACTTCGACGGCTACGGCATCCCGCCCGGCAACCCCGGGTCCCAGGACGCCGCCTGGGCGCCCGAGGTGTGGGCGATGGGCTTGCGGAACCCGTGGCGCTATACCTTCGACGAGGGTCGCCTCTACGTGGCCGACGTCGGGCAGGACCGGATCGAGGAGATCGACGTCGTCGATGCCGCCGAGCCCGGCCTCGACTTCGGATGGTCGCTCATGGAGGGAGACGCCTGCTACCAGGGAGACTGCGACCCGACCGGCCTGGTGCTCCCCGTCCACACCTACACCCATGACGAGGGGTGCTCGATCACCGGCGGGTACGTCTACCGGGGCACGGTCATCCCGGAGCTGTCCGGCCAGTACTTCTACGCCGACTACTGCGGGGGATGGATCCGCAGCCTGCAACCCGGCGACGGGGACCCGGAAGTCCACCAGTGGTTCGGTCCCGGCGAGGTCGCCGCTCCCACCTCGTTCGGGCTCGACGCCGCCGGGGAGCTCTACGTCACCAGCGCTCCCGGAACCGTGTACCGGGTGGTGCGTGCCGGCGGGTGATCGCTCCCGTTACTCGGCGTCGATCGTGGCCCGGAAGGCGGCCGCCTCGGACCGGCGGGTCATCTCGAGCTTGCGCAGCACCGTCGACACGTAGTTCTTGACGGTCTTTTCCGCCAGCGCCAGCTGGCGAGCGATCTGGCGGTTGGTGAGCCCCTCGGCGATGAGGGCCAGCACCCGTCGCTCCTGCGGCGAGAGCCGGTCGAGGCGGGAGAGGTCGGTGGAGGTGGTGCGGCCGGCCTCGAGGGCCGCCTCTGCTCTCGGATCGAGGACGATCCCGCCGGCGGCCGCGGTGCGCACCGCGTCGCGTAACACCCCGAGGTCCATGCGCTTCAGCACGTACCCGGAGGCTCCGGCGTCGAGGGCCCCCTCCAGCAGGGTGGTGTCGGCGAAGGCGGTGAACATCACGACCCGAGTGTCGGGGTGCTGCTCCCGGATGGTGCGGCAGGCGTCGACGCCGGAGCCGTCGGCGAGCTGGACGTCCATCACCACCACATCGGGGTGGTCGCGTGCGACGCTCTCGATCGCGTCCGCCACCGAACCCGTCTCGCCCACCACCATGATGCCGCCCATACCCGACATGAACGAGACGATGCCGGCACGCACGACCTCATGGTCGTCGACGATGAGCACGCGAATGGGGGAGGCCATCAGCAGACCTTAGTGGTGCTGCAGGTGGGCACCGGGCAGGCAGGGATCCGCGCCGCTACGCCTCGCCCCAGTCCTCCGGCGGGAGCTTCCGATCCTGCTCGGCGGCACGCCGCGCCATGTAGGCGGCGGCCTCGCTCCGGTTGCGGAGACCGAGTTTGGAGAGCAGCTTGGAGACGTAGTTCTTCACCGTCTTCTCGGCGAGGAAGATGCTGTCGGCGATCTCCCGGTTGGTGAGCCCGGAGGCGATCAGCTCCAGGATGCGGGTCTCGCGCTCCGACAGCTCGGCGAAGACCGGATCGCCGTCGGCGGTGCCCCTGATCTGCCGGAAGAGCCGTTCGGTGACGGTGGGGTCGATGACCGACCCGCCGGCGCCGACCCGCAGCACGGCATCGACGATGCGCTCTCCGTCGACCTGCTTGATGAGGTACCCGGACGCTCCGGCGATGATCGCCTCGTGGATCGTCTCCTCGTCGACGTGGGACGAGAGGATGAGCACCCGCACCTCGGGGAAACGCTCGAGGATGGCACGGCAGGCTGCGACGCCGCTCATGTCGGGCAGGCGGACGTCCATCACCACCACGTCGGGGGAGTCGTAGCCGACCCGGCGGATGGCGGACGCGGCGTCCTCCGCCTCACCGGCCACCTCGATGTCGGGATGGGCACCGAAGAGGGCGCGAAGTCCCTGGCGCACCACCTGATGATCATCGACGAGCAGCACACGCATGATGGTTCCTCCACGCCCCATGGTCGCGCGTTCGTGACCCTGGATGTGCCACCACGGTACCGTGCCCCTCACGCCGTCCCACGGTGTCGCCCGCCCCCATTCCGAGGGCCGTTCGGCCCCCCTGGGCCCGAGCGGCGGGTATCGTCTTGCCCGTGGAACGCGCCTCCCTGGACCCGGATCGCTTCGCTCGCCTCTTCGACGCCGCCGTCAACGTGTCGGAGAAGGGGGAGTTGCGCGGTCTGTTGCAGACCATCGTCGACACCGCCATGAAGCTCACCGAGGCCCGCTACGGGGCACTGGGCGTCATCGGATCGAACGGGTTCCTGGTCGAGTTCGTCCACCGTGGCGTCGACCCTCACCGCGCCGGCCTCATCGGTCATCCGCCGCTGGGGCTGGGGGTGTTGGGGACCGTGATCAAGGGCGACACGGTGCGGGCCGACGAGGTGGAGCAGCGCCCCGACTCTGCCGGGTTCCCCGAGCACCATCCCCAGATGAACTCGTTCCTCGGAGTCCCGGTGCGTACCGGGAGCGACGTGTTCGGCAACCTCTACCTCGCCAACAAGGAGGGCGGATTCAGCGAGGAGGACGAGGAGATGATCTCCAGCCTCGCCCTCATCGGCGGCTGCGCCGTCGCCAACGCCCGGATCCACGCCCGGTTGCGGGAGGTGGCGGTGGCCGAGGACCGGGCCCGCATCGCCCGCGACGTCCACGACGACATCATCCAGGACCTGTTCGCGGTGGGGCTGTCGCTGCAGGGGCTCGCCCAGGGGATCGAGGACCCCGAGATCAAGGAGGCGGTGCTGACCCAGGTGGGTCGGGTCGACGCCTCGATCAGCTCGCTGCGGCGGTTCATCTTCGACCTGCGAAGCGCCCCCGGCCTCACCCGCGACCTCGAGATGGAGGTCACCGACCTGGTGGAGGAACTCGCCGAGCCCTACGACGCCGAGGTGGATCTGACCATCGACGGCGTCTTCGACGAGCTGGACGAGGATCTCGCCGATACGGTGCTCAACATCGTCAAGGAGGCGACCTCCAACGCCCTGCGCCACTCCGGTTCCGACGAGGTGCGGATTCTGGTGTCGGGCGGTCTCACCTCGCTGGTGATCGTGGTGCAGGACCAGGGCCGTGGCTTCGATCCCGACACCGATCATGGGGGCATGGGACTCACCAACCTGCGGCGGCGCACCGAAGACGCCGGGGGTGAACTCACCGTCGTGAGCAACCCGGGGCGGGGCACCGCGGTGCGGGTCGTGATCCCGATCGGCTGAGCGTCCGGCTCAGCTCTCCATGTCACGCCAGTCGGGCCGGTCGGGGGCGTCCGGCTCCAACGACCGCAACCAGGCGGTGACGGCGTCGATCTGGCGTGCCGTGAGCGGTCCCCCGAAGTCGATCGAGAAGGGCGCCATGTCGGATCCGGGGACCCCCGCGGCCACGATGGCCTCGATCTGGGCGTCGACCGTCGTCGTGAGGAACTGACGGGAGTCGAGCGCCGAGGCGGTGATGCCCTCGCCCGCCACCCCGTGGCAGGCGGAGCAGTGGAGCAGGAACAGGTCGTGGCCCTCGCCGACGAGGGCAGCGGTGAGATCGCGACGGGCGTCGTCCCTCCGGGAGGGCTCGGTGACGGCGGCGACGAGGAAGGTGATCAGCAGGAGGATCATGAGGATCGCCCCGGCCACCATCCAGGCGTTGGTGGATCGGTCGAGGGGGGTGGCGGCCGGCCGGTCGTCCATCAGGCGCCGTCCCCGTTGTCACAGGCGGGTCCCTTGGCCGGTTCGTCGATCGTCCGCGTGCCGAGCGGGGGCCCGGTGATGGTGACCGAGGTGTCGACGAGCACGACGCCGTCTTCGATCGAGACGGGGTGGCGGTCGAGGCCGCGCCGGGCCGGTCCGGAGAGTTGGTCGCCGGCGCGGTTGAAGACGGTGCCGTGACAGGGGCATTCGAAACGTCCCGACGAGGCGCAGAACGAGACCTTGCAGCGCAGGTGGGTGCAGACGTCGGAGAGGGCGACGATCTCGCCGTCGAGCCGGGTGAGGTAGCTCGCGGCGGCGGGGACGGCGGCGACGTCGTCGGCGATGAGGGCGTCGGCCTCGATGGTGGGGACGACGCCCCCTCCCCGGTCGTTGCCGCGGGGACGGATCATCTCCCAGCCGGTCCAGGCCCCGGCGGCGGCGAGCAGGCCGGCGCCCACCTTCCAGACCGTGGCGAGGAACTGGCGGCGTTCCATGGGGTCGTTCACAGCTCACCGTGCCAGTGTTGCCACGGCCACACCCAGCTCCAACCGGGCCCCCGGAAGGCGAACCCGATGATGGTGAGCACGATCCAGGCGGCGAGGAAGAGCGTGAACGTGACCGTGGCGACGCGACGGGTGCGGGGCGCCACGCTCGGGTTGCGGTCGAGGTAGGGGAGGGCGAGCAGCCCGACCACGATCGTCGCCGGGACCAGGATGCCGCCCACCAGCGGGGGAACGTGGGAGAGCAGTTCCTGGAGCGCCACGAAGTACCACGGCGCCTTCTCCGGGTTGGGGGTGGCGGTGGGGTCGGCGATCTCCTGGAGGGGGGCGTCGAAGAGGAGGGCGAGGATCACGACCACCAGCACGATGCCGAGGGCGACGACGGCGTGGCGCACCAGCAGGTGGGGCCATGCCATCACCTGCTCGTCCTTGCCCGACCCTTGCGGTGCCCGGGCGTCGCCGCGGCGATCCGGTGCGGGCCCGGTGCGGTTCCGGTCACTCATCGGCGCCTCCGGAGTCCATGGTGCGGTCCTTGCGCCACCGCCACAGGTGGAGGGCGACGAGTCCCACCATGAGGGCGGGAAGCACCGCCACGTGCAGCACGTAGAACCGCACCAGGGTGGCGGAGCCGACCGTCGATCCGCCCAGCAGGACCCGCTGGAGCGAGTCGCCGGCGACGGGCAGGTAAGACACCATCGAGGTGCCGACCGTCACCGCCCAGTAGGCGAGCTGATCCCACGGCAGGAGGTAGCCGGTGAACGACATGAGCAGGGTGAGCAGGAACAGCACGACGCCGATGACCCAGTTGAACTCACGGGGTGGCTTGTAGGCGCCCCGGTAGAACATGCGGGCGAGGTGGGCGGCCACCGCCAGCACCATGAGGTGGGCCGACCAGCGGTGGACGTTGCGCAGGAACGCCCCGAAGGCGACGTCGGTGCCGAGGGCGGTGACGTCGCGGTAGGCGCTGGTGGGCGCCGGCACGTAGAAGAACATGAGGGCGACGCCGGACACGACCAGGAGGAGGAACAGGATCAGGGAGGCGGCGCCGAGATACCAGGTGAAGCGGAAGCCGATCTCTTCCCGGCGAACCCGGATCGGGTAGAGGTGGAGGAAGAAGTTCGTCCAGTGTCCGGCGGCCCGGTCACGATCGGTGACCCGTTCCGGGGTGCGCCAGATGGACCGCCCGATCATCGTGTCGCGAAGCCGGCGGGCCATTCAGATCCGCCCCTGGCGCTGCAACCGCCGCAGTGCCCACATCACGGCCGCCAGCATCACCAGCCACACCGTCGCCACCAGAACGCCGCCCACCGTCTCGGTGCGATCACGGACGAGGGGGGTGGCGGCGACCCATGTCGGGACGAGGACCGTGGCCACCACGACACCGACGGAGACCGCGACGCCGAGCGCCCAGGCCCGTCCCCACCCGAACCCTTCGGTGCCGGTCGCGGCGGAGGGACGGGGGGTGGGGGAGGAGAGGTCGGGAGCGCTGGGACGCATCATCGATCCAGTGATTGTCGGCGAAGGAGCTTATCCTGGCACAGGACCGGGCATGCACCCGGGAGCAGGCCGCATGGAGAGCCGTTCGCCTCTGCCGGACTGCGGCCGCGGCTGTCATCCCTGGCGACGATCGGACGCGGAACGGGACGGGGCGACATGAGACGGTGGCTGGCGGTGGCGTTGCTGCTGGCGGTGGCGTTGGCGGCATGTGCCGAAGAGTCGTCGGACACCACGACCGGAGGGAGTGACGGGGGCAGCGACGAACTGCTCGGCCAGGCCCTCTTCGAGGAGCCGGCGGTGGGCGGACTTCCCGGCTGCGTCACGTGCCATTCGCTGTCGCCCGGGACCGATTTGACCGGTCCGTCCCTCGCCTCGATCGGGGTGGTGGCGGCGAGCCGCGTGCCCGGCGAGACTGCCGAGGAGTACCTCCGCGAGTCGATCGTCGACCCGGACGCGTTCGTGCTCGACGGATGGGACGCCGGCACCATGAACGGCTGGGCGGACGTACTGAGCGAGGAGCAGATCGAGAGCCTCGTGCAATTCATGCTGGAGCAGTGATGAACCAACGACGTGGGACACGGACCTGGATGGCGGGGACGGTGGCGGCGGTGCTGCTGCTGGCGGCGTGCGGATCGGAGGGAGGGCTCACCATCGACGACACTTGGGGGCGCACCTCGCCGAGTGCCGCCGCCAACGGGGCCTTCTACATGACGATCGGCAACGACACCGGCCAGGCCGACGTGCTGGAGTCGGTGTCGACCGACGCCTGCGGCACGGTGGAGCTCCACCAGACCACGATGGTGGACGACGTGATGCGGATGTCGCCGGTGGAGGGCGGGATCGAGATCCCGGCCCATGGGGAGGCGGTGCTGGAGCCGGGCGGGTTTCACGTGATGTGCCTCGACAAGCAGGTGGCGTTCGACGAGGGCGTCACCGTCGACTTGACGCTGCACTTCGCGGTCGCCGGTGATCGCACCGTGGAAGCGGAGATCCGATCGGAGTAGCAACGGGCATGCGATGCTCGACGGAGGAGGGGGCACGGTGAAGCGGGCGCTCCCGTACCTGTTTGCAGTGCTGCTCGGGGTGGTGGTGGCGCTCGCCATCGTGGTGCCCCGGCTCCGTCCCCATGAGTTCGTCGGGACCGTGCTCGACGATCCGGAGCCTGCACCCGCCCTGACGTTGACGGCGGCCGGCGGGGAGCAGGTGAGCCTCGACGACTTCACCGGCAAAGCGGTCTTGCTCTACTTCGGGTACACCTCCTGCCCCGACGTGTGTCCCACCACGCTGGCGGCGCTGGCCGACGCTCTCGACGAGCTGGGGTCGCGCCGCGACGAGGTGCAGGTGGTCATGGTGACGGTAGACCCGGCCCGTGACACGCCGGAGCTGCTCGCCAGCTATGTCGCCCACTTCGATCCCAGCTTCATCGGCCTCGGAGGCACCGCGGAGGAGATCGCGACCGCGGCGTCCGCCTACGGCATCTACTACCAGAAGGGGGAGGGCACCGTCGAGACCGGCTACGAGGTCGACCACACCGCCCAGGTGATGCTGATCGATCCTCAGGGGCGCTACCGGGAGGTGCTCCCGTTCGGGCTCGACGGCGCCGCCATCGCCGGTGACGTCGCCGAGTACCTGTGATGGGAGGGGTCGTGGCCGGGGGGTGAGGTGCCACCGTTGAAGGGGGGGTACGCGTCGTAGTGGTGATGGATGAGCACGCGACGTCAACCGACCCGTTCGTGGACGGCGCCGAGGCGGGGCCGGACGGGGGCGGGGCGCCCGATCTGGAGGGGCTCTACCGGGACCGCCAGGGCGATCTGGTGCGCCTCGCCTTTCTGATCACCGGGTCCTACCCGGTGGCCGAGGAGGTGGTGCAGGACGCCTTCGTCAAGCTCCACCGGGCGTGGGGCCAGGCGCATGATCCCGGCCCTTACGTGCGGCGCATCGTGGTCAACGAGGCCCGGGGCCGGCTCCGCCGCCAGGCGGTGGAGCGGCGCCACGTCCCGCCGCCGATCCCGATGGTGCTGCCACACGAGATCGACGAGACCTGGGCCCTGCTCGCCGGCCTCTCTCCGCGTCGCCGCGTCGCCCTCGTCCTCCGCTACTACCTCGACCTGAGCATCGAGGACATCGCCGACGCGATGGAATGCCGGCCGGCCACCGCCAAGTCGCTGATCCATCGCGGTCTCGCATCGTTGAGGAGGAAACTCGATGGTCACGACCCACGACGTTGAACAGCGCCTCCGGCGCACCATGCAGGCGATGGCCGATGCCGCCGAGCCGGCCGACCTCTGGCCCGACCTGACGGCACGGCTCGCCGCCGTGCCCGCGCCGGCTCGACCGCCGGAGGCGCCGGTGGCCCCCCGGCGCGGGATACGCCGCCCGGTGGTGGCGTTTGCGGTGGCGTTCGCGATGGTGATCGCCACCCTCGGGGTCGGCCTCGTGCTCCACCCCTTCGATGCCACCGAACCGGGAGAGGTCGCCAGGGTCGTCAGTCGCAACGATCTGGCATGGATCCCTCTCTATCGCCCACCCGAGATGCCTGCATACGACGTCGGGTTCACGAATGCGCTACCCGATCCGATCACTCTGGCGCTCGTGCGGTGGGCTGACGGCACCGAGACCCACGCCTCCAGCGGGATCTTCGTGAGGGAGTGGGTCTCGGAGGAAACTCCCGATGCCCTCTATGGTGCGCCCGCAGACGACGGATTCTGGGAGAACGACCGCATTTCAGAGGCAGGACCCATGCTCGTCCTCGTCGGGCAGCGGGGCGATGGGTCCTACTTCGCGGTCCAGGGTATCTGGACCGATGGCGCGCTCATCGATCGGGACCTCGTGCGCGATGTCGCCCGGGCGATTCGGGATGCGGAGCCGCTCCCCCCGGCCTTTCGCGAGTGGGTCGACGTGACCCCGGCGGTTTCGGGGGAATCGGTTGACGACCCGATGTGGTACTTCACGGCCGCCACCCCCGACCACGTCGTTTACGGGACTGTCGTCGCGAGAATCGTCGATCCGCGGCTCGAGGTGGCGAAGGCCCCCTGGGCGTGCTCCGTCGCTGCGGTCGGCACCGTCCCGGCGGCCTGGTGCTGGGGAGAAGGAGGCGGGACAATGACGTGGCAGATCGCCGACGGGGTCGCCGCCACCGTGTCCAGTTACGACTATCCCGCCGACGAGCTGATGGCGGTCGCCGAGTCGATGGTCCTGATGAGCCCCGACGACCCGCGGTTCCCGCCGGAGGAATGACGGGCCGAGGCCGCGCTCTGCCTACCCGGCGGCGGCGCCTGCCGCGGCGGGTTCTTCGGACGCGGCGCCAGCCCGTTGCCGCCGTTCGGTGACGAGCCCCCACACCGACAGCGCCAGCGCCACCGCGATCAGCACCGCCACCACCAGGACGGTCTCCTGGAGCGCCGCCACCTGGTCGGCGGCGGGGGCGTCGCGGCCGGCGGCGGTGCCGGCGTGGCGGGCCAGCCGCAGCGCCCACACCGAGCCGAGGACGGAGACCCCGACGAGCTGGCCGGTGTTGCGGGTGATGGTGAGCATCGCCGATGTCACCCCGAGCCGGTGGCGGGGCACCGATCCCATCACGGCCGAGTTGTTGGGGGACTGGAAGATTCCCATGCCGAGACCGATCGGCGCCATCAGCACGATCAGCACGATGACGGTGGTGTCGGTGGCGAGGAAGCGGGAGGCGATCAGGTAGCCGACGAGGAGGGTGGCGAGACCGGCGACGGTGACGGGCCGGGGCCCGATCCGGTCGGAGATGGCTCCGCTGAACGGGGCCGCCAGGCCGAGGGCGATCGGGGCGGGCGCCATCAGCAGTCCCACGGCGCGGGGCTGGTAGCCGAGGACCCCCTCCAGGTAGAAGGGGAGGAGCAGCAGGATGCCGGACATGCCGACGAACGTCAGCCAGCCCGTCACCAGGTTGATGCTGAGGAGGCGGCTGCGGAACAGGGTGAGGTCGAGCATGGGTTGCTCGACCCGCCGCTCGATGGCGACGAACACGGCGAGGGTGACGGCGCCCACCACCGCCAGCACCACGACGCGGGCGTTGCCGAAACCGTCGTTCTGGGCGAGGCTGAGCGACAGCATCAGGGTCAGCAGGGACGCACACAGGGCGCCGGCGCCGACGAAGTCGAAGCGCTGCCGGCCGGGAGGCGGTACGTCCTGGATGAGGCGGGCGGCGGCGATGGTGCCGGCGATCCCGATCGGGAGGTTGACGTAGAAGATCCATCGCCACGACAGGTCGCTGATGATGAGGCCTCCGAGGGTGGGGCCGACGACGATGCCGATCGAGACCAGCGCTCCGGAGATGCCGAGGGCGCGGCCCCGCTCGTACGGCGGGAAGGCCTCGGTGATGATGGCGAGGCCGAGGGCGAAGATCATCGACGAGCCGAGGGCCTGCACCACCCGGAAGAAGATGAGCCAGTGCACCGACGGCGACAGGCCTGCGAGGGCGGACCCGAAGGTGAAGACGGCGAAGCCGGTGGAGTAGATCCGGCGCTTCCCGAACATGTCGCCGAGGCGGCCGATGCCGAGGGTGAGGGTGACGAGGGTGAGCAGGTAGGAGAGCACCACCCACTGCACCGCGGCGAAGGTGGTGTGGAACTCCTCGGTGAGGGTGGGGAGCGCCACGTTGACGATGGAGCCATCGATGGTGCCGAGGAAGATGCCGAGCCCGACCGCCACCATCACCAGCCACTTGCGCCGGTAGTCGATGCCGGGCGGCGGGGTCGCGGTGGGTTGTGTGGCCATCGGTCGTCCTGGGTACGGCGAGCCGCCCACCCTAGAGGCGGTGGCAGCCGTCCCGAACATCCCGAGTCCTGTCACCCTCCACCGGTACCATCGCTCCCATGACGAGCCTGTTCGTGGAAGGCTGGGCGCCCGAGTACGGCAGCCCCTTCGACGTCGACGAGGCCCTCGCCGACGCGGACAAGGTCGACGAGAAGATCGAAGTCGACGGTCCCTGGGAGCCGATCCCCGGGGTCGACGACGGGGTGGAACGGGTGG
>CAZQUB010000008.1:0-39331 GCA_964596225.1 uncultured Acidimicrobiaceae bacterium | reverse complement strand
GGCAGGCGGTGGCGGCGGCGCCGCAGCTCGCCCCCTTCCACGAGCATCCGGTCGATGCCCATCTGTGGCGCTGCGTAGACGAGATGCAGACCCTCCTCGACGGCGGGAACCCCCTCGTCGGCAAGGTGGTCGCCGAGTTGGGCTCCACCGAGGAGCTGCTCCTCTCGGCGTTCTTCCACGACATCGGGAAGGCGCAAGGAGGCGACCATGCCGAGGTGGGAGCCGTCGCGGTGGAGCGCTTCTGCCGCCGTGCCGGCTTCGGTCCCGCCACCAGCGCCGCCGTGATCGGGGCGGTGCGCCATCACCTCATGCTGGCGCGGGCCGCCACCCGCCGCGACATCGCCGACCCGGCGGTGGTGGCCGAGGTGGTCGACACCGCCGGCGACCTGCGCGCCCTCCAGATCCTCTACCTGCTCACCATCGCCGATTCCCGCGCCACCGGGCGGACCATGTGGTCGGAGTGGAAGGCGACCCTGCTCCGCCAGCTCTTCGTGCGGGCTGCCGCCCAGTTCGGGGACGAGCCGTCCGATCCCGCCGGCGGGGCGCTGGAGGCGGTGCTCGCCGCCGCCGGCGACTCGGTCCACCAGCGTGCCGTCGAGGAGCATGTCGCCGCCATGCCCGACGGCTACCTCGACGTCTTCTCCCCCGAGCACGTCCTGTGGCACATGGAGGCGGCGGCAGGGCGGGAGGGCGACGCCTCGATCCAGGTGCGGTCGGGCGCCCCCACCGACACCGCGGTCGTCGTCGGCAGCGATCGGGCCGGGTTCCTCTTCGCCACCGCCTCGGTGTTCGCCGCCAACGGCATCGGGGTCCTCTCCGCCCGTCTCATGACGAGGGCCGACGGCACCGTGATCGACACCTTCCAGGTGCATCGCGACCGGGGCCGGGAGGCGATCCCGGGTGAGCGCTGGCACCGGGTCGAGCACGACTTGCGGGCGGCCCTCGCCGGGCGCCTCGATGTCGCCGAGATGGTGCGCAAGCGGGCCGAGGCGTACGCCGGGAAGGGCAAGAGCTCGGCGCAGGTGTCGGCCCGTCCCGGCGCGGCCCCCCGTCACACCGTGATCGAGGTGCGGACCACCGACCGCATCGGTCTCCTCGCCGACATCGTCGGCGCCCTCTACGCCGAGCACCTCGACATCGACCTCGCCGTCGTCGAGACCCGCGGCACCGACGTGGTCGATGTCTTCCACGTCCGCCGCGACGGTCACCCGATCCGGAACGAGGCGGAGGTGGCGGCGATCTGCCGCCGGGTGGCGGACCGCATCGAGCGCTAGCCGGTGACCCTCAGGGGACCGGGCCAACGGCTCGCCGCCTCCGACGATCTCGAGGTGCTCGCCACCGATCGGGAGGCGCCCCTCGACGTGGCGCGCTTCGACTGACGCCGGCTACCCGCCGTCTTCCCCCTCGGCCGCCTTGGCTCCCTCCCACAGTTCCTCGAGGCGTTCGGCCGGCAGGTCGCCCAGCGACGATCCCGCCGCGGCGGCCGCCTCCTCCATCGCCCGAAAGCGGGTGGCGAAGCGGGCGTTCGCCTGCCGCAACGCCAGCTCCGGGTCGACGTCGAGGTGGCGGGCCAGGTTGACGACGGCGAAGAGCAGATCCCCCAGCTCGGCCTGGGTGGCGGCGTCGTCGCCGAGAGCACCCCGCAGCTCGTCGATCTCCTCCCGCACCTTGTCCCGCACCGGGGCGGCCTCGTCCCAGTCGAACCCGACGGTGGCCGCCCGCCGTTGCAGCTTGTCGGCCCGGGCCAGGCCGGGGAGCGCCTCCGGGACGTCGTCCATGAGGGACGCCCGCTGCTTCTCGCCGGCCTTGATGTCCTCCCAGTTGGCCTTGACGGTGGCGCTGTCGTCGGCCACCACGTCCCCGAAGACGTGGGGGTGGCGATGCACCAGCTTGCGGCGGATGCCCTCGGCGACCTCCTCCACGTCGAAGGCGCCGGCCTCACGGGCCAGGGTGCCGTGGAGCACCACCTGGAGCAGGAGGTCGCCCAGCTCCTCCTCCACTTCGGCGTAGGCCCCGTAGTCGGCCTCGCCGCCCGGGGCGTCCTCCGGGAGGGCGAGCAACGTGTCGACCGTCTCGTACGCCTCCTCCAGCAGGTGACGCATCAGGGAGTGGTGGGTCTGTTCCCGGTCCCAGGGACACTCCCGGCGCAGCCGCCGCACCGTCGTCACCAGGCCGTGCCACCCGGCCGGGGGCGGATCGAGGTAGAGGCTGGTGCGGGGACCCGGCACGAGCCGGGCCAGCCGGCTCAGCGGCACCGTGAGCACCGCCTCCTCGGAGGTCCCGAGCGAATCGAGGTAGGTGACCGGGGTGTCGTCGGGAAGCACCTTCCCCAGTTCGGTGGCGATGTCGGCCAGCACCACCGGCCGGTCGACCTGGGTGATGACGGTCGCCGCCGCCAACAGGAGCGGGTCGGGGAGGTCGCGGCCGTCGAGGATCAGGGTGGCTCGCCCGATCGGGTCGAGGCCGGTGCGCTCGAACAGCAGGTCGAGGAAGGACTCGCCGGGAATCACCAGCACCGTCAACCCGGCGTCCTCGGCCCGGGTCCGCACCATGCGGACCGCACGCTCCCCCACCACGGCGGAGCCCGGCACCACGTAGGCGGTGGGACCGGCCTGGGCCGCGGTCACGACCCGGTCGGCGATGGCGTGGTACACGTCGTCGATCCCGGCGCCCTGCTCGTAGAGGTCGTCGCAGAACACCACGTCCCGCAGCTCACCCAGTTCGGCCGTCGAGGGATGGTGGCGGGTACGGGCGATCACGGTGGTCCCGGGAGCGATCAACACTCCCATCGTGGAGCCCGGGAGGCGGTCGAGGCCTGCCGGACCCAGCCCGGCGACGATCAGGTCCGGCTCACTCACCGGGAGGGGAGATGCCGCTGGCGGCCTGCGACCAGGTGCCGACCGTCGGCGACACCGAGATGTCGGCGTCGGTGACCGCCGCGTTGAACCAGTCGGCGTAGACCGAGGTGGTGAAGGACCAGTCGAGCCACGTCAGCGGATCGTCGATGAATGCCTGGACGCTTGCCGGCATGTCGCGCTGCTCGACGAGGAGGATGTGCCACTCGCCGTTGGATTCGACCGGACCCACCGGCTCGTCGAGGGGGGCGTCGAGGATGGGGGACACCATCTCCGCCGGAGCGTTGGCGAGCGACACCGGGCAGGTTCCGTCGCTGCTGATCAGGCCACCCGGACTCGTGGTGTCGGTCGACACCTCGGACACCAGGTCGAGGAAGTCTTCCCCGTTGGCGAGCCGGTCCATGACGTCGTTGGCTTCCTCCTCGGTCGCCACCGAGATGTGCCGCACGCAGACCTTGGCGAACTGCTCGGGGTTGGCCTCCATCATCGACCCCACCGTCTCGGGGTCGAGGTTGAGAAGGCGAGGCACGACGTCGTCGATGAGAAGGGTGGTCGTGGCATCGGCCCGGAGTGCGAAATCCCCCACGTCGGCGCCGGGATCCGGTGCGACCAGCACGCCGGCGTAGCGCGGCGGCGGGTTGGTGACGCGCTCGTCGATGTCGGCGTCGGTCACGACGATCCCGAACTGCGCCTCGGCGGCGTCCCGGACCGCTTGCAGCACGATCAGGGCGGTGAGGTCGGTGCGCATCGTTGCGACGTCGACCGACGCCGGATCCTGGTAGCTGGGGCGGATCTGGACCAGATCGGAGCGGGTGATCGTGGTGCCGTTGACGGTGGCCAGCGACGCGGACGAGGAGGAGCAGGCCGCGGTCGCAAGGGCGACGGCGACGGCGACGAGTAGGAGACGGGGGTTGCGGCGCATCAGGTTGGCTTCTCCTCGGTGGATGGCCACATTGTACGAATGAACGAGAGCTGTGAGTCCAGCAGGTCGCGGCGGGGGGCGGGAAGGAACAGTCTCTCGCCGCGGAGCACCGCTCCCCGTGCCAGCCGGCGCAGCCGTACCTGCTGCGACTCGCGCAGCGTGACCGGGCTGATCCGGATCTCGTTGCGCACCTTGACGATCTCGGCGAGACCGACGCGACCTGCCTCGACCCGGAGACGGGCCACGTCGAGGAGGGCGCGGGCGGGAGGGGGCGGCTCCCCGTAACGGTCCCGCCACTCGGTGGCGACGTCGTCGACCTCGGCGGTGGTGGCGGCGGCCGCCAGGCGCCGGTACGCCTCGAGCCGTTCGTTGCCGCCGCCCACGTAGTCCTCCGGCAGGTGGGCGTCGACGGGCAGGTCGATCCGAACCTCCGGTGCCTCGGGCTCCGGCACCTCCTCCCCCTTGAGCTGGGCGACGGCGTCGGCGACCAGCTCCACGTAGAGGTCGAAGCCGACCGCGGCGATGTGGCCCGCCTGGCTCTCCCCCAAGATGCTGCCGGCGCCCCGGATCTCCAGGTCGCGCATCGCCAGCTCGAAGCCGGAGCCGAGGTCCGAGAACTCGCCGATCGCCTCCAACCGGCGGTAGGCGTCCTCGCCGAGGGTCTGTTGTTCGGGATGGAACAGGTAGGCGTAGGCCCGCTGATTGGAGCGGCCCACCCGTCCCCGGAGCTGGTAGAGCTGCCCGAGGCCGAGCCGGTCGGCCCGCTCCACCAGGAGCGTGTTCACCTGGGGCAGATCCAGTCCCGATTCGATGATGGTGGTGGCGACCAGCACGTCGTACTCGTGGTTCCAGAAGTCGACCATCGCCTGCTCGAGCTGGCCCTCGCTCATCCGGCCGTGCGCCACCGCGTAGCGGGCATCGGGCACCAGCTGCCGGAGGCGGGCCACCGCCCGGTCGATCGACTGGATGCGGTTGTGGACGTAGAACACCTGCCCCTCCCGCAGCAGTTCCCGCCGGATGGCGGCCGACACCGCCGACTCGTCGTAGGGGCCGACGTAGGTGAGGATGGGGTGACGGTCCTCCGGTGGGGTGCGGATGTGGCTCACCTCGCGGATGCCGGTGAGGGCCATCTCCAGGGTGCGTGGGATCGGGGTGGCGGTCAGGGTGAGCACGTCGACCGAGGTGCGGAGCCGCTTCAGCTTGTCCTTGGACGCGACCCCGAAGCGCTGCTCCTCGTCGACGATGAGCAGTCCCAGGTTCTTGAACGTGACGTCGTCCGACAGCAACCGGTGGGTCCCGATGACCACGTCGACCGCGCCGGAGCCGAGCCCGGCCACCACCGCCCGCTGCTGGGAGGCGGTGAGGAACCGGCTCAGCATCTCGACCCGGATCGGGTAGGCGGCAAGCCGCTCCTCGAACGTCGAGTAGTGCTGCTGGGCGAGCAGCGTCGTCGGGACCAGCATCGCCACCTGGCGGCCGTCCTGCACCGCCTTGAAGGTGCCGCGCAGCGCCACCTCGGTCTTGCCGAACCCGACGTCGCCGAAGATGAGCCGGTCCATCGGCTCGGGAGCCTCCATGTCCCGTTTCATGTCGGCGATGGCGGTGATCTGGTCGGAGGTCTCCTCGTACGGGAAGGTCGCCTCGAACTCCCGCTGCCACGGGCCGTCGGGGGCGAAGGGATGGCCGGTGGCTCCGGCCCGCTTGCGGTGCAGGTCGACCACCTCCTCGGCGACTGCAGCCGCCGCCTTGCGGACCTTGCCCCGCGTGGCGGACCAGTCGGCACCTCCCATGCGGGAGAGGCGCGGGGTCTCCCCGCCGGTGTAGCGCCGCACCGCCGCCAGCGCGTCCGTCGGCACGTAGAGACGATCCTCGCCCTGGTAGGCGATGAGGAGGTAGTCGCGCTCCACGTCGGCGATCTCCCGGTGCACCAGGCCCTCGAAGCGCCCGATGCCGTGGTGGTGATGCACGACGTAGTCGCCGGGGCGCAGGTCCCGGTAGGCGACCTCGGTGGTGCCGTCGGTGACGTGGCGGACGCGGCGGTGGGAGCGGCGCCGCCCCGCGATCTCGTGCTCCCCCACCACCCCGCAGCGGAAGGTGGGCGACACGAATCCGTGGTGAATCCCGATCGCGATCACGGCCGGTTCGACCGCGCCCAACTCTCGGCGCAGCGCCAGGTCGTAGCCGGCCCCGGCCAGGGCCCGCTGCACCCGGGTCGCCGCGGCGTCGCCGTCCATCGCCACCACGATCGGCACGTCACGCTCCTGCCAGCGCCGCAGCGCGGCCACCAGCGAGTCGGCGTCGGCCGGGACGGCGTCGAGCCCTCGCAGCTCCAGCGTGGCGTCGCCGGGCCCGGCCGCGGCGGGGGGCGCCTCCACCGCGCCCTCGTCGCGCAGCGGCAGGTAGAGGGCAGGGTGCTCGCCGGCGGAAGGGGCGCTCTCGCCCCAGGTGGGGGCGAGGGTGGCGGCCAGATCGGCCTCCTCCCGCTGCAGCTCCTCGCTGCGGGCCCGCGACTGCACCGGGTCGAACAGGAGCACGAGGGCACCGCCCGCCTCGTCGAGCAGAGTCCGTTCCGGAGCCAGCCACGGAAGCCACGACTCGATGCCCTGGAAATGCACCCCGGCCGCGATCCGGTCCCACGTCGACAACGCCCACGGCTGCGTGCCGGCCAGCTCCTCGGCCCGGCGACGGACCACCGGATCGGGACGGAGCTCCCGGGCCGGGAAGGCGGCCACCTCGGTGACCTCCTCGATCGAGCGCTGCGACCCGACCGCGAAGCGGCGGATGCTGTCGACCTCGTCGCCCCAGAACTCGACCCGGAAAGGAGACTCCCCGTGGGCGGGAAAGAGATCGATGATGCCGCCTCGCACTGCGAATTCCCCGCGGGTCTCGACCCGGTCGGTGCGGTGGTACCCGGCGGCGGCGAGACGCTCCACCAGTTCCCCGAACGGCTGCTCGGTCCCTGCGGTGACCACGACCGGGTCGGGGGACGAAGCCCCCAGGCGCTGGGTGACCGCCCGCACCGATCCCACCACGATGGTGCCGGGAGTGGCGGAGCCGAGGCGGTACCGGGCTTCGTTGCGGTGCGCCATCGTCGCCACGTTGGGTGAGACATGCTCGAAGGGCAGGGTGCCCCACGCCGGCAACGGCACCACGTCGTCGCTGAAGAGCGCCAGGTCGTCGACCAGCTCCTCGGCGGCCCGTTCGCCGGGCACGACCGCCACGAGGGGACGGTCGAGACGGGCGGCGATGCCGGCGGCGGTGATGGCGCGCAGCGCCGCGGGCACGACGAGCCGGCCGCCGGGCCCGGGTTGGAGCGTCGCCGGCCAGCGCCGGACGAGGGGGGAGAGAGGGGCGGTCACGAGCACGCCATCGTACTCCCCGGCCGGAACCGGCCGGTGGGACGCTCCCGCCTCAGGTGCGAGCCTCGCGAAAGGCGCTGCCGTAGCGGGCGAAGTAGTCCCAGGCCGACAGCAGCGTCGCCGCCACCGCCACCAGCATCGCCCATTCGTCGAGGAAGAACGGACCCCACTCGGAGGCGGGGCGGATCATCGCCAGCCCGATGGCGGTGAACTGGAACGTCGCCTTCCACTTGCCCCAGAAGCTGGGCGGCACCGTCGACTTGCCGAGGGCGGCCACCCCCCGCAGCCCCATCACCGCCAGCTCGCGGCCGATGATGACGAAGGCGGCCCACGACCAGGCACGCTGCACCTCGATGAGGACGAGCAGGCTCCCCGTCACGAGCACCTTGTCGGCCACCGAGTCGAGGAACGCCCCGAGCACGGTGGTGATCTCCCAGCGCCGGGCCAGGTAGCCGTCGACGAAATCGGTGACGGCGGCGACGATGAACACGGCGAGGGCGATCCCGAAGGCGTGCTCGATGTCCTCGGAGAGCAGGACGAACGTCATCACGACCGGGGTGAGGCCGATCCTCACGTAGGCGAGCAGGTTGGGTACGTTCAGGGCCTTCCCCTCCGTCGCGGTCGTGGTGCGATGCTAAACGGTGACGGCGGCCGGTTTCAGGTCGGAGCGTCCACGCCGTGTCCGCCGGGAGTGGCGGCGGGGAGCGCGGTCACCCCTGGGGTCCCAACTCGCCGGCCGCCTGCCGTGCCGCCTCGGCGCCCTCGGTCACGAACCGTTCCAGCACGTCGGTGGCGGTGACGACCATGTGCGCAACGTCGTCCCGCTCCGCCGCGGCGAAGCGGCGCAGCACGAACACCGCCGGATCCATCGCGCCCGGTGGGCGCCCCACCCCGCATTTGAGTCGCCAGAACGACGTGGTCCCGAGCGCTCCGATCACGGAGCGGGCGCCGTTGTTGCCACCCGAGCCGCGGTCGTACTGGAGGCGCAGCTTGGCGAAGGGGAGGTCGATGTCGTCGTGGA
Organism: uncultured Acidimicrobiaceae bacterium; assembly: GCA_964596225.1. Taxonomy (GTDB): domain Bacteria; phylum Actinomycetota; class Acidimicrobiia; order Spongiisociales; family UBA5794; genus CAYQEC01. The sequence goes on along the minus strand of CAZQUB010000008.1, from coordinate 31,174 downwards.
CGACGACGAGGTCGTCCAGGTCGCCGCGGTGGTACCGCAGCAGCGGAGCCACCGCCGCTCCCGACTCGTTCATGAAGGTGCGCGGCACCGCCAGGATGGCGCGAGCGCCGCCGATGCGGATATCGGCGACATCGGCCCGGATGAAGTGGCGGGCACGCTTGAACCGGCCCCCGTGACGGTGACAGAGGGCGGACACCACGTCGCCACCGAGGTTGTGGCGCGAGCCCTCGTATTCGGATCCGGGGTTGCGGAGCCCGACGATGATCGGAAGGCGATCCGTGACGGGTCAGCCCTCCTCTTCGTCCTCCGCCGCCTCTTCCTCGGCTCCCTCCTCGGCCTCCGCGGCCTCCTCGGCCTCCTCCAGCTCCGCTTCGGTCGGAGCCTCTTCCATCTCCTCGCGAGGCGCCAGGACGGTGACGAGGGGACGGTCGGGGTCGTCGAGGTAGGTGACACCATCGACCACGGGGAGATCCGATACCTTGAGGGTGTCGCCGATGTGCAACTCGTCGATCGAGAGCGTGATCGACGACGGGATCGCGGTCGGCAGCGCCTCGATGAGGACGGCGTTGGCGACCATCTCGACGAACCCGCCCTCGTCGGTGACACCCGGCGGGGTACCGACGAAGTCGAGGGCGACTTCCGCTTCGATCGCCTCGTCGAGGGAGACCTTGATGAAGTCGAGGTGGGTGATCTCGCCCCGTACCGGGTGGTACTGGAGTTCCCGGGCGACGGCCAGCACCGTGTCGCCGCCCTCCACCTCGACGTTGATGAGGGCGTTGAGCCCGGCGTCGGTGTGCAACGCCACGTACAGGTCGTGGCTGTTGATGGCCACCGGCACCGTGTCCGATCCCCTGCCGTAGACGACCCCTGGCACCATGCCGGCGCGGCGCAGGCGCCGGGACGGGCGTGTTCCGGCTTCGACGCGCCTCTGCGCGCGCAACGTCACCTGCTCCATCGTTGACGACTCCTCGTGTGTGTTTCGATGCTGATCAGCCGGGATCGGGCGCGCATATGATGCCCGAACCGCCGGGAGTGACCCACATTATGCGCCCTCGGGCGCGTCGGGGCAAAGGCCGTCACCGCAATCTGCCGCTCACGCCGGCAGGAAGCTGAGCCGGAGGGACCGGCGCGGGTTGTCGGCGTTGGGGTCGACGAGCACGATCGACTGCCAGGTCCCGAGGGCGGGACGGCCCTCCACCACCGGGATGGTGAGGCTCGGCGCCACCAGCGCCGGGAGCAGGTGATCGGCCCCATGTCCGGGCGAGCCGTGGCGGTGGCGGTAACGGCCGTCCTCCCGTGGCACCAACTCGTCGAGCAGGTCCATCAGGTCGGCGTCGCTGCCGGCCCCGGTCTCGATGATGGCCAGCCCGGCGGTGGCGTGAGGGACGAACACCGAGATCAGCCCGTCACCCTTGCCGTTGGTGAACCCGACCACCTCGGCGGTGACGTCGAAAACGCCCCGGCGCCGCCCGGTATCGAACTGGATGACGGTGGTGTCCATGGGCCCTCCCTGACGGGTGCGGCCGGCGCCGGAACTCAGATGTTCTCGCCGGCGAAGATCTCGCTCACCGAGGCGTCGGTGAAGATGGCGTTGATGGCGCCGGCGAGGAGCGATCCGATCGACAGCACCGTGAGCTGGTCGAGGTCGGCGGCGGCGTCCGGCACCGGCAGGGTGTTGGCGATCACGACCTGATCGATCGGGGCCTTCTTGATGCGGTCCACCGCCGGTTCCGACAGGACGCCGTGGGTGGCGACGAGCAGCACGCTGAGGGCGCCGCGGTCGTGGAGGAGGTGGGCGGCTTCGGTGGCGGTGCCGGCGGTGTCGATCATGTCGTCGACGACGATGCAGTGGCGCTCGGCGACGTCGCCCACCACTTCGAGGGCCGAGACCTGGTTACGGGCGTCGGTGCTGCGCCGTTTGTGGACGAAGGCCACCGCAGCATCGAGATGGCGGGCGTACTTGGTGGCCAGCTTCACCCGACCCGAGTCGGGAGACACGATGGTGGTGGGGCCGTTGCCGCGCCGCTTCAGGTAGTCGACGAACACCGGGAGGGCGGTGAGGTGGTCGAAGGGGGCGTCGATGAAGCCCTGCACCTGGCCGGTGTGGAGGTCGACCGACACGATCCGGTCGGCGCCCGCCACCCGGAACAGGTCGCCGACGAGGCGGGCCGTGATCGGCTCGCGGGGCCGGCCCTTCTTGTCCTGGCGGGCGTAGGCGTAGAAGGGGACCACCGCGGTGATCCGCTTCGCCGACGCCCGTTTCAGGGCGTCGATCATGATCAACTGCTCCATCAGGTGGAAGTTGATCGGGTGGGTGTGGCTCTGGATCACGAAGCAATCCGCGCCGCGCACGCTCTCGGTGTAGTGAATGTAGATCTCGCCGTTGGCGAAGACCGATCGCTCCACCTTTCCGAGGTCGACGCCGAGGATGTTGGCGACTTCGCGGGCCAGTCCTTCATAGGCTGAACCCGAGAACACCATGAGGCGCTTCCGCCCCGAGATCTCCATCCTCCGCACACCTCCCTCCGGGCATCGCGCAGCGTAGCTCACGTCCGCGCGCAACGACCAACCCGAGACGGGCCGGATGCCGGGTCACTCCGACGTGGGATCGGACACGCGGCGACGCAACGCGGCATCGACCACGGCGAGCTCGTCGAGCGAGTTCACTCCCAGCGCCTCTTCGGGAGAGGCCGGCACTGCCGCCAGGGGGAGGCCCTGCCGGGAGAGAACGCCGATGACGTCGGTGAGATACAGCTCTCCCTGGTCGTTGTCGGGGCGCAGGGTGGCGAGGGCGTCGGTGAGGGGGACGGCGTCGAAGACGTACACCGAGGTGTTGACTTCGCGGATCGCGGCCTGCTCAGGGGTGGCGTCCCGAGCTTCGACGATGGCGACCACCGCGCCGTCGTCCCGGACGACACGCCCGTAGTCACGGGGCCCGTCCATGACCGACAGCACCGTCGCCGCCACGCCGAGGCGCCGGTGGGTGGCGCACAGGGTGCGGAGGGTCGCCGGCCCGATGAGCGGCATGTCGCCGGGGAGCACCAGGATCTCGTCCCGCGGGGCCGGGTCGAGCACGGCGAGGCCGATCTGGGTGGCGTGGCCGGTTCCGCGCTGTTCGGCCTGGAGCGCGGTGCGCACCCCGGACGGGAGGACCGCCTCCACCGCCTCGGCCTGGTGGCCGACCACGACCACGACGTCGTCGCAGCCTGCCGCCGCCGCCGCGTCGAGCACCCACCGCACGAGGGGCCGTCCCGCCGCCTGGTGGAGGACCTTGGCGAGGTCGGATCGCATCCGGGTTCCCTTGCCGGCGGCGAGGACCAGCGCCTTCATGGCGTTGGACGAAGGTTCGGGGTCATGCGCTGGGGGGCCAGGACTCGAACCCGGACTGAGTGGACCAAAACCACTTGTGCTGCCAGTTACACCACCCCCCACAGGGTGAGCCCGGCGAGTGTACCTGCCCGGCGGGGTCACTCTCCGGCGTCGTCGTCGATGATCTCCCATCCACGCGTCACCGGCGCGACGGCCCTGGCGTCACGGGCTCCGGCGGGTGCGGCCGCCACCGCCTCCTCCGCCTCGGATCGGTCGAGGAAGAAGGCGTAGAGGGACGGGCCGCTGCCCGACATCAGCACCGGCCTCCCCCACCGTGCTTCCAGCTCGGCCCGCCAGTCGTCGAGGGTGGGCCCGATCGCCACCGCCGCCGGGTAGAGGTCGTTGCCGGGCGGTCCTTCTCCCCGCAGCGCGGGGGGGAGGGCCGCGGCCGGGACTTCCTCTCCCCGCGGTTCGCCGAGTTCGTCCCAGCGGGCGAACACCGCCGGGGTCGCCAGCTCGATGGGGGGAACCACGATCCCGAGGGCGTAGTCGGAGGCGCAGGTCCGTGGGTGGAGCACCTCACCGCGACCTTCGACGAGGGCGAGCCCGCCCCGCAGGCAGAACGGCACATCGGACCCGAGGCCGGGGGCGAGCTGCTCCAGCTCGCGCCGCGCCACCGAGAAGAGGCGCCCGGCGAGGCCGAGGGCGGCGGCGGCGTCGGCACTCCCGCCGCCGAGCCCGGCCGCCGTCGGGATGTCCTTGGCGAGGGAGAGCCGCATCCTCCGATCGGTCCCGGCGTGGTCCCGCACCGCCACCGCCGCCCGCCATGCCAGGTTGGCCCATCCCTCCAGTAGCTCGCCGCCGCCGGCCGCCTCGGCGACGTCCTCGCCGGCGCCTTCGAGGTGCACCAGATCCGACCAGTCGATCGACTGGAAGAGGCCTTGGAGGGGGTGGTAGCCGTCGGGGCGGCGCGACCCGACCCGGAGGCCGATGTTGATCTTGGCGTGGGCGCGGGCTCGCATCACGACTCGGCCTCGGCGATCCGAACGAAGTCCTCGGGAGCGAGAGCCTCGGCCCGAGCGGTGGGGTCGATCCCGGCCCTGCCCAGCACCTGCTCGGGGTCGTCCAGCACGCTCCTCATCGACCGGCGCAACATCTTGCGGCGCTGGTTGAACGCCGCCGCCGCCAGTTCCACGGCCCGTTCCACCGACGGGGGTGGCGGCACCCGGATCAGCTCCACCACCGCGGACGCCACCGCCGGTTCCGGCACGAACACGGTGGCGGGCACCGGGAAGCCGAAGTGGACGGCGGCGTGGAGTTGCGCCACCACGGACGGGAGCCCGTAGACCCGGCTCCCCGGCGGGGCGGTCAAACGGTCGGCGACCTCGCGTTGCACCATCACCACCATGGTGGTCACCTGCGGGACGTGGCGCAGGATCTCGAGCAAGAGAGGGGTGCCGACGTGGTAGGGGAGGTTGGCGACCAAGGTCCACGGGCCTCCGGGGAGGGCGGCGACGAGATCGACCTTGGCGGCGTCCTCGAACCGCACCTCGGCAGCAGAGCCGGTGAGGGTCTCGGCCAGCACCGGCTCCAGCCCCCGGTCGATCTCGTAGGCGACGACGGTGGCGCCGGTGGCGGCCAGCGCCCGGGTGAGGGTCCCGGTCCCGGCCCCGATCTCGACGACACGGTCGCCGGGCCCGACTCCGGCGCGGCGCACGATGCGTTCCACCAGGTTGGGGTCGGCGAGGAAATGCTGGCCGAGCCGGGTGCGGGGCCGGTGGCCGTGGCGCGCCAGGAGGTCCTTCACCTGGCGGCGCCCCTGAGGCCGCTCGGTCACGTCCCGCCCCGGTAGATGCGGACGGCGGTGGCGGTCGACGCGGCGGCGACCTCGGCCGGGTCGACCCCCCACACCTCGGCGAGGGCGGCGCCGACCAGAGGGACGAAGGCGGGTTCGTTGGCTCCGCCCCGGTGCGGGGGCGGAGCCAGGTAGGGGGTGTCGGTCTCGACCATGGTGCGGTGGCGGGGCGCCACCGCCGCGGCGCGCCGCACCGTGTCGCCGTTGGGGAAGGCGACGGGCCCGGCGAACGAAAACGTGACACCGAGCTGGTCGAACCGTTTCGTCCAACGGGGACCGCCGGTCCAGCAGTGCAGCACCGCCCGCTCCCCCATTCCTGCCGCGGCGACCATCTCGTAGACGTCGGCGAAGGCGTCCCTGATGTGGATGAGGGCCGGTTTCCCCAGGGCGGCCGCCAGGTCGAGCTGCGCCTGGAAGGCGCGGCGCTGGTCGTCGCGGGGCGAGAGGTCGCGGTAGTAGTCGAGCCCGATCTCGCCGACGGCGTCGGCGTCGCGGATGAGCGTCTCGAGGCGCCCCTGCTGCTCCTCCCACCGGTCGGCCTCGTGGGGATGGAGCCCGGCGGCCCACCACACCCGATCGGGATGGTCGGCCGCCACCCGCCGCGCCTGGAGCGAGGTCTCCAGGTCGACACCCGGGCACATGAACCGTTCCACGCCGGCGGCGGCGGCGCGCGCCAGGACCGCATCGACCGGGTCCTCGGTCATGAAGAGGTGGCAATGGCTGTCGATCCAGCCGCCGGTCATGGGATTACTCGCCGGCGTCGGGTGGCTCGACCTTGGCGAACAGCGGCACCGGCGCCTCCAGGGCGGTGCCGGAGGTCACCGGGCGCAGCTCCCACGCCGGCTGCCGGTCGGACACGTCGATTCCCAGCATGGCGAGGACCCGGCGCGAGGTGACCGGGAGGTAGGGGGCGAACCCGGCGGCGAGCCCGGCGATCGCCTGGAGGGCGACGAACAGGGTGGTGCCGGTGCGTTGCGGGTCGGCGGTCGCCGTCTTCCAGGGTTGCCGCTCCGAGAGGTACTGGTTGGCGGCCTGGGCTCCCCCGAGCACGGCGCCGAGACCGGCCCGGAGTTGCACCGCGGCGATGTGCTCCCCGGCGGTGGCGAGGGCGGTGTCGGTTGCCGCCAGGACGTCCCGGTCCACGTCGTCGAGGTCGCCGGGTTCGGGCACGACACCGTCGAAGTAACGGTGCGTCATCGCCAGCACCCGGTTGACGAGATTGCCCCAGGTGGCCACCAGCTCGTCGTTGATGCGCCGCACCAGCTCGTCTTCGGTGATGTCGACGTCGGAGGTCTCAGGGAGGTTGGCGGAGAGGGCGTAGCGGAGGGCGTCGGGTTCGTAGCGCTCCAGGGCGTCACCGATGGTGAGGCCGACCCCGCGGCTCGCCGACGCCTTCCCGCCCTTGAAGGTGACGTACTGGTTGGCGGGCACGTCGGTGGGGAGTTCGAGCCCGCCGTAACCCATCAGCATCGACGGCCAGATGATGGTGTGGAAGGGGATGTTGTCCTTCCCGATGAAGTAGTAGTGGGCCGAGTCGGGGTTCTCCCACCAGCGGCGCCATTCGTCGGGACGGCCGGTGTTCTCGGCCCATTCCTTGGAGGCGGACAGGTACCCGATGACGGCGTCGAACCACACGTAGATCTTCTTGCCGGGCCCGAGGTCGTCGACCGGGATGTCGATGCCCCATTCGATGTCGCGGGTGATGGCCCGATCGTGGAGCCCCTCGTCGATCCAGCCGAGGGAGAAGTTGAGGACGTGCTTGCGCCAGCCGACCCGGCTCTCCAGCCATTCCCGGAGCCGGTCGGAGAAGTCGGAGAGGCGCAGGTAGAAGTGCTCGGTGGCGCGGGGCTCCGGGGTGGCGCCCGTCAGGCGGGAGCGAGGAGCGACCAGATCGATCGGGTCGAGGGTGCGGCCGCAGTTCTCGCACTGGTCGCCGCGGGCGTGCTCGTAGCCACAGTGGGGGCAGATCCCCTCCACATAGCGGTCGGGCAGGAAGCGCCCTGCCTCCGGGTCGAAGAACTGGTCCGAGGTGCGCTTGTCGATATACCCGTTGGCGAGGAGGCGCAGGAAGAGGTCCTGGGTGACGGCGTGGTGGTTGGGGGTCCCGGTGGAGGTGAAGAGATCCCAGTCGATTGCCAGGGCGTCCCACTGCTTCAAGAACTGCCGGTGGTAGCGATCGACGATCTCCTGCGGTTCGACGCCCTCGTCCTCGGCCCGCACCGTGATCGGAGTGCCGTGCACGTCCGAACCGGACACCATGAGCACCTCGTTGCCGATGGCCCGGTGGTAGCGCGCGAAGATGTCGGCCGGGAGGTAGGCGCCGGCGAGGTGTCCCAGATGCCGCGGACCGCTGGCATACGGCCAGGCCACGGCCACCAGGATGGTACGGGAGTCGGTAGGCGAGTCGTCCAAGGACGGCGATGGTACCAGTTGGGGAGTCGACACTCCGTCGGTTCCTAGACCGGGTACACTGTCGCCCGCAAGAGGAGACCGGCCGACGGGGACGAGGCCGCAATCGGTCATAAATGGAGGTACCCGTCTTGGACACCGGCATGGTGCGCAAGATCGACGACCTCGGTCGGATCGTGATTCCGGCTGAGACTCGGCGACTTTTCAGCATTCGCGAGGGGGACGAACTGGCCATTTCCGTGGATGAGGATTCGATCATCATTCGCAAGCTCGAAGCCACCTGTGTGTTTTGTGGCTCGACCAAGGATGTGAGCCCCTTCAAGGGACGCGGTGTGTGTGCCGTGTGCCGCAGTGAGCTGAGCTGACCCCGGGCTGATCAACGGCCGGGCACGGCCCGACCCCTGGTGTCCAGTACCCGTTCGTAGAGTTCACGTCGCGACAGTCCGGTCGCGCCCGCGACCTGCCTGACCGCCTCGGTCATCGAGGCCCCGTTCGAGGTGGCGTCGTCCACTGCCGCCACGGCTCCGGCCCAGTCCGGTGGTGCCGGACCGGCCCCCGCGACGACGAGCGTGAATTCACCGCGGGCGGCGCCTTCGCTACCCCAATGGGCCGCGGCGTCTCCCAGCGTGCCCCGCCACAGTTCCTCGAACTGTTTGGTCAGTTCGCGTGCCACCACCACGTCCCGTCCCGCCCCGAGGACCTTCGCCAGGTCGGCGAGGTCGCGGCCGACCCGTGACGTGGCGGCGAACAGCACCGCGGTGCGGGTCTCGCCTGCCAGCGCAGCCAGCCGTTCCGTCCGGGATGCCCCTTTGCGTGGCAGGAATCCCTCGAAGACGAACCGGTCGGCAGGGAGGCCCGAGACGGCGAGGGCGGCGGTGACGGCGCTGGGTCCGGGGACGACGGTCACGTCGGCGCCGGCGTTGATGGCGGCCCGCACCGCCACCAGGCCCGGGTCGGAGATGGCGGGGGTCCCGGCGTCGGTGATGAGGGCGACGGTGTCGCCGGCGGCGAGCCGCTCCTCCAGTTCGGCGGCCCGGCGCTGCTCGTTGCCGACGAAGAAGGACCGCAGCGGCCGGGACAGGTCGAGGCTTTCGAGGAGGGTGCGGGATCGGCGGGTGTCCTCGGCGTAGACGACGTCGGCGGCGGCGAGCGCCTCCCGCAGCCGGGGGGAGGCGTCGCCCAGGTTCCCGATCGGGCTGGCGCAGAGGATGAGGCGGCCGGTCACGAGGTCAGGATAGGGAGCGGGTGCCTGCGAGCCGCTCCCCCACCGCGGGGACCGGGTGTCCGTCGGGGAGTTCGAGGACCCAGCGCACCGCCGGGAAGACGAGGACGCGGCGCGGGGCGAGCCGGCTCCGGCCGGTGACGGTGCCGGCGGGGTCGATGGTGACCACGGTGAGCGGTCCACCCAGCCCGAAGCCGTGGACGCTGCGGGTTCGTAGCAGGAAGGCCTCGTCCTCCCGGCCGCGCAACCCGCGCCATCGTGTCACCGCCCCGGCGGCGACCCGCAACCGAGGGGACGTCCAGCCCGACGGGAACGACCGCAGTGAAACGGTCCCGCCGGGTACGGACCTCTGCCGTGGTACCCTCCCGACCACAATGGCAACAAAGAAGAAGCGCAAGCTGCGCGCCCGCCGTTCCAAAGCCAACCACGGGCGTCGCCCCAACGCCGGCCGCGGCTGAGCCGCGGCGAGCCGGTCGCGCCTTCCCGATCCCCTGCCGCCGTCTCTCGTGGCGCGTCCCGTCATGCCTCGGACCGTACCTGGAGCCGGGGAGCGGGAGAAGACCTACGGCACGATCATCTGTGACCGCACCGCAGCCCCCAGGGTGGGGTTGGTGGCGGCGACGAAGACGAGCCCGTCACCGATCCGGTTGAGGTAGACGTAGTCGTTGCCCTCGTTGAACAGGAGCCCGCCTCCGGAGTCGACCCCCTCCCCGGCGTTCATCACGGTGCGGGCGTGTTCGATGAGCGCCTGGGTCAACTCGACGGCGTCGTCGTCCGAGTCGCCTCGGTAGGCGACCGCGAACGCCACGTCGTCGTCGTTGGAGATCACCTCGTAGGCGTCGCCGCCCCATCCGTCGACGGCTTGGGTCAGCACCCCCGGCGCCACGGTGTCCATGAGCAGGAGCCGGAACCCGAACTCGCCGAAGGTCGACGCCTCGTGGGTGGTGTACCCGTCGACGCTGAGGCCGAGGGGAGGCACCGGGCGGATCCTCTCCCCGGCCAGGTAGCGGTCGGGATGGAGGATGTTCTCGGTGGTGGTCGGCGGGGTGGCGTAGGCGGCGTCCACCGCGGCGATGCCGCCGCCGGCGACGAGTTGCTCGACGAACGACTCCCCTGCGTCGTAGGGGAACAGCAGGCTGGAGACCACCCAGTCGGGAGCGGTCTCGAGGACCGACGTGTCGATGTCCATGGCGTCCATCGCCAGCTGAAGCTGGTCGGCGAGGGGCAGCTCCTGGATGTACACGTACTGGAAGTAGGTGGCGTCGCCCTCGACGAGTGCCTGGAGCGCGCTCGACTCGTCGAAGCGTTCCTCCTCGACGAGCGAGTCGAGCTGGTCCGAGAAGTCGAAGTGCTGGTCGCCGAGGGCGTGGACCAGCTCGTGGATCACGGTGACACGGTCGGTGACGGAGAGGTCCTCGTGGTCCCCTCCCACCACCAGTTCGCCGGTCTCACCGTCGTAGAAGCCGGCGACCTGCTCGGTATAGAGGTCGAGGAAGAGCTGTTGGAGGTCGACGCCCGGGTCGAGGATGCCGAGCAGCTGGAAGACCCGGGAGTCGATGCTGAGACCCTCGGCGTCGAGTTCGTCCTCCAGGTCGGCGCGGACCCGGGCGGCGAAGGCGTCGTTGCCAAGGATGGTCACGTCCGGTTCGTCGATGAAGGTCAGGCCCCGCAGCTCTTCGGTGGCGTCGACCAGGTCGGCGATCTCGCCGCGGAGCCGGGTGACGACGTCACCGGACACGTCGGGGTCGTCGGGGGTGGTCGTCGTGGTGGTGGTGGAGGTCGTCGTCGCCGGCGAGGTCGTGGAGGTGGCGGCGCCCGACGACGTGCAGGCGGACAGGGTCGCCGCCACGGCGACGAGCAACACTGCCCAGCGACGGCTTCGGGTGGATGCGGCCATTCCGGGCGTCAGGGTACCGCCGGCGTGGTCTTGTGCCGCGCCACCGGGCCGGCTCACGGTTCGACGATCTCGCCCTTGCCGACCACGACGACGCCGGATTCGGTCACGGTGTACCGGGCCCGGTCCCGTTCCGGGTCGATCCCGATGGTGGCGCCTTCGAGCACCTGGACGTTCTTGTCGAGGATGGCGTGCTTGACGACGGCGCTGCGACCGACGTCGACGCCGTCGAGGAGCACGGAATCCTCCACCCGGGAGAACGAGTGGAGCCGGACCCGGGACGACAGGATGGACCGGCGGGCCGACCCTCCCGACACGATCACCCCGGAGCCGACCACCGATTCGATCGCCGAGCCGCGGCGGGAGTCGATGTCGAAGACGAACTTGGCGGGCGGCAGCGACGGCAGGTAGGTGTGGATGGGCCAGCGGTCGTTGTAGAAGCTGAAGATGGGGTCGACCGAGATGGTGTCCATGCTCGCCTGGTAGTAGCTGTCGAGGGTTCCGACGTCGCGCCAGTAGCCCCGTTCCCGTTCCGTCTGACCCGGGACGGCGTTGCTCATGAAGTCGTAGACGGAGGCGGCGCCTTGGGCGACGAGGGCCGGGATGACGTCACCGCCGATGTCGTGGCGGGATCCGTCCCCGGCGTCGGCGTCGGCGGTGACGATGTCGCGCAACACCCCGGCGTCGAAGATGTAGTTGCCCATGGAGACGAAGGCGGTGGCGGGATCGTCGTGGACCGGCTTGGGATGGGCGGGTTTCTCCAGGAACGACAGGATGCGGTGGGAGGCGTCGGCTTCGATGACACCGAACGAGCTCGCCTGGGCAAGAGGAACCCGGATCCCGGCGACGGTGACACCGGCCCCGCTCTCGAGGTGTTGGGCGAGCATCTGGCGCGGGTCCATCCGGTAGATGTGATCCGCCCCGAACACCATGACGTGGTCCGGCTGCTCGTCGGTGAGGATGTTGAGGCTCTGGTAGATGGCATCCGCCGAGCCGGCGAACCAGTGCGGGCCGCGGCGCATCTGGGCCGGAACCGAGGTGACGTAGTTGCCGAGCAGCGGCGACATCCGCCACGTCAGCGAGAGGTGGCGATCGAGACTGTGGCTCTTGTATTGGGTGAGGACCGCGATGCGCCGGATGCCGCCGTTCACCAGGTTGGAGAGGGCGAAGTCGATGAGGCGGTAGATGCCCCCGAAGGGGACGGCCGGCTTCGATCGGTCCCGCGTGAGGGGGTAGAGGCGCTTGCCTTCACCCCCGGCGAGAACCATGGCGGTCACCTTGGCATCAGCGCTCATCACCGAGAATGTACCACCGGGGCGGGCAGGGAACCGGGCAGTCTCTTCTGCCGTACCATGCACGGCATGAGTGTCACCGACCAGTTCAGCTTCCGGCAGAAGCCTCGCGGCGTGTTCAAGTGGTTTCTGCACATGCCGGTCTGGCTGTTCCGGGCCCGGCTCGGGTTCCTGCTGGGCCGCCGCATCGTGATGTTGGAGCATCGAGGCCGCAGGAGCGGTCTGTTGCGGCGGACGCCGCTCGAGACGGTGCGCCGTGACGGGGACCGCTACGTGGTGTGCTCGGGCACCGGCCCGAAGGCCGACTGGTACCGCAATCTGCACGCGGCGCCGGCCGAGGCACTCTGGGTCGGGGCGCATCGTTTCCCCGTCACCCAGCGCTTCCTCGACGACGCGGAGGCGGCCGCCGCCTTCGCCGTCTACGAGGGGGCGCATCCCAAGGCGGCTGCCCGTCTCACCGACATGATGGGGGTCTCGTACGACGGGACCGAGGCGGGCCGGGTCGCCATGGTGGCGCAGATCCCGATGGTGGAGCTGACCCTGCAGCGCTCCCCGAGCGCCTAGAGGGAGGCGCCGGCGCCGATCTCGCCGGGATCGGACGGTGACGTGCCGAACCGGGCCCACCCTGCCTCCACGGCTCTCGCCGTCGCGTAGCCGAGGGCGAGCACCGCGGCGCCCCCGGCGGCGTCGAGCCAGAAGTGGTTGGCGGTCACCACGATGACCCACAGGGTCAACCACGGGTACACCGTGATCGCCACCCGGGACCAGCGGTGGACGAGCCGGGGACGCAACGCCAGGAACGCCCACGACGCCCACGCGAAATGCAGCGACGGCATGGCGGCGTACTGGTTGGAGATGCTCTGCATCGTGCCGGAGTCGAACGACCAGAGCCCGCCGATCGTGGCGAGGCTGTCGACGTACGGGTACTGCGAGAGGCAGGCGCCGTACGTGCCGCAGTCCGGCAGGAGGCGAGGCGGCATCAAGGGGTACAGCCCGTACACCAGCAGGGCGAGCCCGGTGGTGAACGCCAGTGTGTTGCGCCAGAGGGGATAGTCGGACCCGAAGCGGCGGTACAGCCAGACGAGGGCACCCGCCGTCACCACGAAGTGCAGCGTTCCGTAGAGGACGTTCCACAGCTGCATCAGCGCCCGAGCGCCGGCGAACCCGAACGCCAGTCCGTTCCCGGTGGCGTGCACGAACCATCCCTGGATGGTGGGCTCGTGGTAGAGCCCGAGGAACCGTTCGACGTCGATGACCTTGCGGGCGTTGGCGAGTGCCTCGTCGGGCGACACCGCGGCCGATCCGAAGTGGTTGCGGATGTACGAGTACACCAGGTAGAAGGCGAGGGCGTAGAGCACCTCCCGCCACCAGCCCCTCCGAGCCGGCGCGGCGGAAGGCGCCGCCGACCGACCCTCCTTCGATTCTCCCTGGCTCGGCGTCATCCGATCGGTTCCCGGCCGAAGCGGCGGCGAGCGCCGAAGGCATAGGACGGGGCGCCGAGCAGGCTGGTCGCCACCGTCATCGCCCACACCACCAGCCCGAGAGCGATTGCCTGGCCGTGCAGCACTCCGACGCTGCGGAGCAGCCACACCAGCATGAACTCACGCACCCCCAGCCCCGAGATCGAGATCGGGAGGACCTGGGCGATGAGCACCGTCGGGAAGAACGCCATCATGGCGGCGAGCCCGACCTCGATGCCGAGCGCCTGCGCCGTCATGAACGCTGCCACCACGAGCACGAACTGGTAGGCGAAACCGGCCCCGATCACCAGCAGCGTCGCTCGCGGACGGTGACGGAGTTCCACGATGCCGAGGTGGATCGCATCGATGAACCGCTGCCAGCCGGTCCGCCCTGCGAACCGCCCTCCGAACCGCTTCAAGGAGGCGGCGGCGAGCAGCAGCACCAGCAGCACCAGGGTGACGCCGGCGATGAGCAACGTGATCCTGGTTTGCGCCCCGAGCCCGCGCAGCGCCGGGTTGATGCCGAAGCCGATCAGGGTGATGACGGGCAGCACCACCCACCCGGTGAGGCGGTCGAGCACGACACTGGCGAACGATGCCGGCGAGTCGCCCGTGTCGCGGGCGAGGCGCGCGACACGCACCACGTCACCGCCGATGGTGGTGGGGAGGGCGTTGGAGAGGAACTGCCCGGCGAGGAAGTGGCTCAGCAGCCGCCCGAACCTGTTGCGCATCCCGAGGGCGCCGACGACCTGGCGCCACCGCAGTGTCGAGAGCATGAAGCTGCCGATGAGCACGAGGGCGGCACCGGCCATCCACGCCAGGCGCTCTGTGGTGAGCCGGGGGATCATCCGCGACGGCGACAGCTCGTCCCCGAGCCGCAGGAACAAGAACCAGAGCAGCCCTGAACTGAGCGCCACCCGCAGCGGCGTCGCCCAATGCCTTCCCACCGTGTCTCGAATCCGTGTCGTCACCGCACAGCCCTCTCGCCGCCTCCACGCCACGACAACGCCGGCTATGCGCCCGCGACCCGTTGCCCCTCTGCTCTGGGACCGCTCGCCTTCTACTCTACCGGGCCTGCGGGGTGTGCCACCTCGAATTGGCGCGCTCTGTCGGCGCGAGACGACGGGAACATCGAACGGGTGCGTCCGACATCGAGGATGCCCGCGATCGGAGAGGTGGCCTCAGCGGCCGGCGGTGGCCTCCACCGGGCGCCGGGCCTGGGGGCGGCTGATGGCACGCTTCCCGACGACGATGCGGTACAGCGTGAGGAAGGTGACGAGCACGATGCTGCCGATCGTGGCCGTCACGAAGACCCGGTTGGAGGAGTCGGTTCCTGCAGTCGCGCCGTGGAGCGCCGCCATCCAGAACAGCACGTAGCTGGTGAGGTGAACCGCGTGCCATGCCTTGCGAGGGAGGCGCTTCATCATGAGTGACGTGACCTCGACCGCCACCAGCAGGTAGAAGGCGACCACACCCCAGGCCACTGCGGTGGTCCGCCACGAACTGGCGAACGGGACGAGGAGGTCGGCGACACCGAAGTGCACGTAATTGTCGGCGACGAGTCCCGTCAGGTGCATACCGACGAAGACGACGCTGAGGCCACCGAGGTAGCGGTGCAGGTCGAGGAGCCAGCGGGGGCTGGGCTTGCGGTCGAGCAACCTGGTGGACAGCAGCAGACCCCAGATGACCGCCAGCGCGGTGAGGGCCCAGGCGACGATGCCGCTGGAGCGGGCCACGTACCACCAGAACTGGGAGCTCATGCCGCCACCTGCTCGAACCCGGGGCTGCGCCGGACTCGCCCGTCGACGGCGACGACGATCGCTTCGGCGTTGACGAGCCCGCCGAGACCGGAGGCGAACACGACCTTGGTCATGGCCTCCGCCCACCAACCTTCGGAGGCGACCGTGGTCACCGTTGCCACGTCGCCCCCGAAGGAGGCACCCGATCTCGGATCGATGAGATGGTGAACGGTCTCGCCGCCGCGGGTCCAGCTGCGCCGCAGCCGGCTGCTGGTGGCGACGGCGCCCCCGGTGAGGTGGACGCGGGTGAGCTCTGCGTCAGGGTCGAACGGGTCGTCGACCGCGATCGACCACACCGAGCCCGAGGGCGGGCGGCCCGCCACCCGGACGTCGCCGCCCAGACTCACCATGGCCCCGGCGGCACCGGCCGCGAGCAGCTCGGCGACGACGATGTCGGCGGCGAGGCCCTTGCCGATGCCTCCGGGGTCGATGGTGACGCCGCTGGGGAGGAGCACCGACCGGGAGGAAGGGTCGGCGACGATCCCGGCGCACCCGGGGGCGGGCGTCAGGATCGGGGGTGCGGCGTGGGAGGAAGTGTCGATGAGTTCGAAGCTACGGTCGTAGCCGTGCGCCAGGAGGGACGGCAGCACGGTGGGGTCGAAGGCGCCGTCGGTGACCTGCCAGGCGTACACGGCACGGGTGATCAGGTCGTAGGTCTCGGGCGACACCTCGATGGGCAGGTTGGGCATGCCGTTGAGGAGCGAGAGTTCACTGTCGGGGCGGAAGCGGCTCCAGCGTCCCTCGAGGTCGTCGATGCGCTCCACCGCGGCGTCGGCCAGGGTCTCGCTGCCGCCGACCACCAGCAGGTGGCCGTCGGAGCCCATCGCACGGAAGCGGCGCTCAGCTTCCACGGCTTCGGGTGACCGGCGCCGGGGCGGGGGCGACGGTGGTCGTGGGTTGGGGATCGACCGGAGCCGGGGTCGTGACCTCGGTGGTCGGGTTGACCTGGCGCAGCGACGTGGTGCCGTCACCGTTGGGCACCCGCACGAACCTGATGTGGATGACGCCGTCTTGGGGCTGCGGTGTGGCGGGGATGGTTTGCGGGTCGGGGGACGGAGCAGGGCTCGCCGATCCGGACTGCACCGCGGCCTGGGTCCACATCGAGGAGACGAGCAGGGTGGCGCCGAAGACGCTGCCGCCGAGCGCCATCATGCGGCTGCGCTGGGCGATGTGCTGCTTGGGGGCGTGGCGGGTCGGGGCTCGCCTGCCCACGACGACGGTGCCGTCGGAGCCCTGGTTGGCGCGGGACGACGCGGCGCGGCGCTGCTGGAGCTGTTCGATGCGGCGGCGCTGTTCCTCAGTCATCGTCCTGCGCCCCCTCGTACTCCTCGTGCTCCCAGCCTTCGGTTTCGTGGCCGTCCTGCTCGTACTGGTCGTCGTCCTCGTAGGCGATCGGGACCGCCTCGGCGACGGTGGTGGTGGGAGCGGTGGTCGCCGGTGCCGGGTCGACCGGGACGGCGGTGGTGTCGGGAAGGTAGATCGTGATGGTGCGGTCGGGGACGGGAGCCACCGTGGTGGTGGTGACCTGCTCCGAGGTGAGCGTCCCGACGTTGTCCCCGGACGGCTGGCGGAGCAGACCGAGGTTCACGACGAGCGCCGAGGCGGCGGCCACCACGGTCAACGCGGCGGCGCCGGCCGAGGAGACGAAGGCTTGGCGGATTCGCATGGAACGTGCTCCTTGAGTTTCGGGTTCGGATCGTGTCACCAACCGTAGAGTGGGCCGGTACAGCACTCGATCTGGCCCCAGCAAAGGTTCGGCAAAGATTCCGAGCCGGTCGCCGGCGGCCTGTTGGGACGTCACATGGAGCTCCTGGTCGTCGAGGACGACGACGCCATCGCCGAGCCTCTCGTGGACGGGTTGCGCCGCGAGGGATTCGAACCGCGCCGGGTCTCGACGGGGCGGGCCGCCCTCGAGGCGGATCCCGGCGATCTGGTGCTGCTCGATCTCGGCCTTCCCGACATCGACGGCAAGGACGTGTGCCGGGAGCTGCGGCAACGGTCTCAGGTGCCGGTGATCGTGATCACGGCGCGCGGCGACGAGGTCGACCGGGTGGTGCTCCTCGAGTTGGGCGCCGACGACTACGTGGTGAAGCCGTTCGGTTTCCGGGAGCTGGTGGCCCGTATCCGGGCGGTGCTACGGCGCACCGCCGGCAGCCCTCCCGAGGAACCGGGTGGGACGGTCGAGCTGGCCGGGCTCGTGATCGATCGCCGCTCCCGGCGGGTCAGCGTCGGTGGCGAGGAGGTGCAGCTCACCCCCAAGGAGTACGACCTGCTCGCCCTTCTCGCCTCCGAGCCGGGAGCGGTGTTCACCCGGGAGGAGATCATGAGCGAGGTGTGGGACGAGCACTGGTACGGGCCCACCAAGACCCTCGACGTCCACATGGCGTCGCTGCGCAAGAAGCTGGGCGATCCGCGCTGGATCACCACGATCCGCGGCGTCGGGTTCCGGCTCGAGGAACCGGGATGACCCGCCGCCTCCTCGGCACCTACCTGACCATCACCGGATTCGTGCTGGTCGTGCTCATCATCCCCCTCGGTCGCACCTTCGCCGCCCGGGAGCAGGATCGCCTCATCTCGGCGATCGAGCGGGACGCCACGGTGATCGCCGGCATGTCGGAGGAGGGATTGGAGGAGGGACAGCCGCTGGGGCTCGACCTGCTGCTGGCGCGGTACGCGCAGGACCCCGGGGGGCGGATCGTCATCGTCGACGCCGGCGGCATCAGCGTCGCCGATTCCGACAACCTCGACGGGCCGCCGCGGGACTTCTCGACCCGTCCCGAGTTCATCGAGGCGCTGGCGGGCCGGGTCGATCGGGGCATCCGATCCTCCGAGACCCTCGGGAAGGATCTGATCTTCGTGGCGGTGCCGGCCGGCTCCGGCGGCAGCGTCCTGGGGGCGGTCCGCATCACCTACCCCGCCACCACCCTGGAGGATTCGGTGCGCGACAACTGGCTCCGGCTCGGCGTGCTCTCCCTCGTGGTACTCGCCGCGGTGACCATCGTCGGCTTCACCCTGGCTCGCAGCGTCACCCGGCCGGTCCGGGCGTTGGAGGAGACCGCGGCGAGTCTGAGCGCCGGCGACCTCGCGGCCCGGGTCACGGTCTCGGGACCGCCCGAAATCCGGGAGCTGGGTCGCACCTTCAACGAGACCGCCGACTGGCTCGAGGCGCTGATCGACTCCCAACGCGGCTTCGTCGCCGATGCCTCCCATCAGCTCCGCACCCCGCTCACGGCGCTTCGCCTCCGCCTCGAGAACCTTCGCTACGCGGTCGACCCGGCCGACCTGCCGGCGGTGGAGGCGGCGTTGTCGGAGACGGGGCGCCTCACCCGCCTCGTCGACGGGCTGCTGGCCCTGGCCCGGGCCGAAGCCGAACATGCCCCGCGCCAGGTGATCGATCTCACCACCATCGCGGCGGACCGGGCGGGGGCGTGGGAGCCGCTGGCGTCCGACGGCGACGTGACCATCGTCACCGAGCTGCCGCCGACCGCACCGGCGCGGCTGATGCCGGGCGCCACCGAGCAGATCCTCGACAACCTCATCTCCAACGCCCTCGACGCCACCGGGGAGGGCGGCGTGATCACCATCTCGGTGGTGGCCGCCGGGGACCTGTGGGAGCTGCACGTCGCCGACGAGGGGCCGGGCATGACCGAGGAGCAGCGGGCCGCCGCCTTCGACCGTTTCGCCTCGGGCAAGGGGGAACGAGGAAGCGGGCTCGGGCTCAGCATCGTGCGCCAGCTCGCCCGCTCCGGCGGCGGCGACGCCCGCCTCCAACCCTCCCCGAGCGGCGGCCTCGATGCGGTGGTGTCCCTCCCCGCCGCGAACGGCCCTGTCCCCGCGGCGGAGGCCTGAGCGAAGGGTTTCACGGCCCGGACGCGGCAAGAACCCTTGCGGGACAAGGGCTCTCGTGGTGGAGGTGACGGGATTTGAACCCGTGACCCCTTCGTTGCGAACGAAGTGCTCTGCCGAACTGAGCTACACCCCCGGGAACGGGGAAGTGTAGCGGGTCACTCCTGCTGTTCGAGCCGGGCGCGAAGCCGCTCCTGGACGATGGTGGTGGTGAGATCGGCCCGGCTCCGCTCGATGAGGGCACGGGCGACATCGGTGGTGCGGCGCAACCCGGCCGTCATCCCGTCGGGGTAGTCGAGCGAGGTCAGCAGGTCGTGGATCGTCTCCATGGCGGCGAAGGTGTCTTCCGCCTCCTGGAGCTGCCCGGTGCGGAGCTGGTCGAGGAGGCGGCGGCGCTGCTCCCCCACCGCCTCACCGAGTCCCTTCAAGTACGGCACCGCGTGCAGCCCGAGCTCGTCGGGGAGCGGCAGCGGCTCGCCGGCGAGCAACGCCGCGGTCAGCTCGGCCTCGGCGTACTCCTTCACCGCGTCGTAGAAGAACCCGGCGTAATAGATGTCGAGGTGCTCCTGCAATGGTTCTTCGGCTTCGGCGATGAGGGTGCGGGCCTCGACCAGGAGCTCTTCGGCAGTCGGTGGATCGTTGCGGTGGAGCGCCCGGATGGCGTTGGCGGAAAGGCGGATGATCTTGCGGCAGTTCTTCAGCGCCAGCTCGCGAGCGTCGTACTTGCCGTCGAGTTCGGTGCGCACCGCGGTCTCGAGCGCATCGAGGTCAGGGGGCGCGTGCGGCACGCTCCGGTCGCTCACCTGGGACACCGGCCGGTCGGTGGACGCACCGATCGGCTATCCGGCAACGACACGAACGGTCGGTTCCGGCTCCCGCACCGTCTCCTGCAGGTCACGATGGTTCCGCAGTGACAGCACCCGTCCCATCCGGCTCCGCCGCTGATTGGCGCCGAGGAGCAGCGAGACGTACCCGCCGAGCGCGAGGTCGAACACGACCGTCGCTCCCAGCCACATCACGCTGTCGAACCAGATCGCCGCACCCAGGGTGCCGATGGCGCCGGCGGAGAGGGCGTAGAGCACCTTGCGGCGCCGCTCTTGGGCCTGGCGGCGCAGCATCACGTCGCGGACACTGTTGCCGGCGACGGACGCGAGGAGGGCGGTGTTACGGGCGAAGCTGCGCGTCGAGTTGATCGGAGCCCGTTGACGGTTCTCGACGAACGACGGCAGCAGGAACGCCGCCCAAATCCCCCCGATCAGCACAAAAGCGAGGATCTCCATCTGTTCCCTCAGTCAGTTCGCCACCGAGCGTAGGTGCCGGGGCACCCTGGTCCAAGGACCGCCTCGCCGTCCCTCACGAGTCCTCCGCATTGTGGTCTGATTGCGTCGCAATCACCAACTCGACTCCGTGTTTCAAGGCAGGTCCGATCACCGCCAGCGACTCCTTCACCGCCCCCACCGACCCCGGCAGGTTGATGATCAACGTCCGGGAGGCGATCCCGGCGACGCCGCGGGACAACATGGCGTACGGGTTCTCGGCGCAGGCGGCGGAGCGCATCGCCTCGGCGATGCCGGGGGCCCGGCGTTGCACCACCAGGGTGGTGGCCTCCGGGGTGAGGTCACGAGGAGAGAATCCGGTCCCGCCGGTGGTGACGATGAGCGACACCTCGTCGATGAGCATCCGGAGGGCGTCCCGCACCGACTCGACCCCGTCGGGCACGACCCGCTGCTCGCTCACCTGGAACCCAATCTCCTCGAGCGCGGCAGCGGCCGCCGGTCCCGACTCGTCCTCCGCCTCCCCGCGCGTCACCCGGTCACTGACCGTGATCACCGCAGCCTTCATCTCCGCCACCTCCCTGAGCGTCCGCCGCTCTTTTCCAACAATCGCACCGGCCCGATCTCGGCGCCCCGATCCAGGCCCTTCACCATGTCGTAGATCGTGATCGCTCCCAACGCTGCGCCCGTCATCGCCTCCATCTCGACCCCGGTCCGTGCCCGGGTGCGTGCCGTCACCTCGATGCGGGCGCCGGTGTCGGTCGGCTCCACCGCCACCTCGACGGCGTCGAGCGGGATCGGATGACACAACGGCACCAGTGACGACGTCTGCTTGGCCCCCATGATGGCCGCGATCCGGGCCACCGCCACGGCATCTCCCTTCGGGAGGTCGCCGGCGAAGAGCCGGTCTCGCACCGCCGGGGACAGGGAGACCGCCGCTTCGGCGATCGCGACGCGGGCAGTGGGCTCCTTGGCGCCCACGTCGACCATCCGGGCCCTGCCCTGTTCGTCGAGATGGGTCAGCTCCTCATCCACCGAGTGCCTCCTTCCTGGTTCGTGTCTCGGGACTGCCGAACAGCTCCAGTGCGACAGGCTCGCCGGCCGCCAGGTCGGCCACCCCGACCGGAACCACCGCGAACGCGTCGGCGGCGGCCATGGCCGACTGGACGTTGGAGGCCTGGCCGCCGCTGAGCCGGGCGTGAAGACGCCCGTCGGGAGCGGCAGTGACCGCCACCCGCAGGAACACGATCTTGGCGGGATCGGTCGAGACGGCGCCGTCGAGGATCCCGGTCACCCGGGGCCGGAACAGGCGGTCCGCTCCCATCATCGCCAGCAGCGCCGGGCGCAGGAACTGCTCGAAGGAGACCACGACCGACACCGGGTTCCCGGGAAGCCCGAAGAACGGGGTGCCGCCCAGGTCGCCGAAGGCGAACGGCTTGGCAGGCTGCATGGCGACCCGCCAGAACCCGACCGTCCCGAGCCGGGCCAGTTCGCTCTTCACCAGGTCGTACTCCCCCATCGAGACCCCGCCGCTGGTCACCACCGCGTCGCTATCGGCGGCGGCGTGGCCCAACACTCGATTGAGGGCGGCGGCGTCGTCGGCCACGATGCCGTAGTCGACCACGATCGCCCCCAGCTCCTCGAGCAGGCCTCGCAGCAGGAACCGGTTGGCGTCACGGATCTTGCCAGGGGGGAGGTCGGGGGTCTCGGGCGGCAGCAGCTCGTCGCCGGTGGACAGGATGGCGACCCGGGGTCGGCGCCGCACCTGTGGCGTGGCGATACCGAGGGCGGCGCACACGCCGAGGCGGGCCGGGGTCAGTCGCACCCCGGCAGGGAACACCTCGGTCCCGGCCGCGAGGTCGCCGCCGGCGGGACGCACCGAGGTCCCCGCGGTGGTCGCCGCCAGGATCCGCACCTCGCCGTCGCCGGGCTCGGTGTGCTCCACCTGCACCACCGCGTCCGCCCCTTCCGGGAGGGGAGCGCCGGTCATGATCTTGATGGCGGTTCCCTCCGTCACCGGTTGGGTGGGGACATGGCCTGCCGGCACGTCCTCCAGAACCGGCAGCGTCACCGGGGCCGCCGCCACGTCGGCGGACCGCACCGCGTAGCCGTCCATCGCCGAGTTGGGGAACGGGGGGAGGTCGTGGGGCGCCACCACCGGCACCGCCAGGGCCAGCCCGCGGGCCTCCCGCAGCGGCATCGCCACCACTGGGAGCGGTCTCACCGCGTCGAGCACGGCGCGCTGGGCGTCCGCAAGGGGCCTCACGTGCCCTCCACCGTCTGTTCCTCCCCACTGAGGAGGCGCCGGATGTTGGGGGCGTGGCGCCAGATCACCAGCAGGGCGGTGGCCCCCGCCCACACCAGCGACCAGCCGCGGTGCCCGAAGAGGACGAAGCCGGGCACGTAGGCGACCATCGCCACCAGCGACGCCACCGAGGCTGTCTTGGTCACGGCGACGATGCCGGCCCACACCAGGGCGGTCCCCAACCCGAACCATGGTTCGAGCCAGATGGCGGCACCGAGAGCAGTGGCGACGCCACGGCCGCCGCGGAAGCGGTGCCACACCGGGAAGGCGTGGCCGGCCACCGCGGCCAGCCCGCAGGCGAAGCCGACCGCTTCCCCGACCCAGAGGTCACCGATGGCGGCGGCCAGCATGCCTTTGGTGACGTCGCCGATCATCACGACGGCGGCGGCCTTCTTGCCGACCGAGCGCAACACGTTGGACGTCCCGGGGTTGCCGCTGCCGCGGGCGTAGATGTCGACACCGGCGAGACGGGGGATGATCACCCCGAAATCGATGCTTCCCACCAGGTAGGCGGCGGCGAGGGCGACGAAGGCTTCCAAGAACTCCGAGTCTAGGAGGGCATGGGCCGTCCCCGGAGCAGCGGCAACAACGAAGGGTGACCAAGAAAGCAACCACGAGTGACGGCCGTCTCACTACACTCGCGAATGACGCAAAGTCGGTTACCAGCTGGGGGCAGCAGGATGGGGATTTCTGAGAGATGGACGACCCAGTTTGCAGCAGCGTCACCGATCTGCCGTCCCCTACGAACGAGGCGGTACCTCGCGCCGACATCGCCGCATGGATCGGGCCGTGACCATCCCGCCGCCAACGGTCCCCTCCCCGTGTTGCTGAACGCAAGTCCCCCACCATTCCCCCTGCTTGCGTAAAGCTCCCTCCCTCTTCGTGAGGGAGGGACACGGGGGGGGTCAACACCCTTCTCTCGCCGTGCCCGTTTCGGTACGGTCGTTGACGTGTACTGGCTGCGCCATCCCCCTTGGCTCCGGTGGGCCGCGGTCGGCCTCCTCCTCGCCACGGCGGCCTTCCTCGACCTGCGCTCCCAACCGACCGTCCGCTACCCCTTCGCCGCCGCCCCCATCGCCGCCGGCGATCCCGTCACCGGTCGTGACGTCACCTGGCGCCAGGTCCCACGGGGCCTCCTCCCGGCCGCGCCGCTCGACGGCGCCGTCGCCGCCCACGACATCGAACCGGGGGATCCGATCCTCCCCTCCTCCCTGACCGCTACGGCGCCGTTCCCCGAGGGCTGGTGGGCGGTGCCGCTCACCCTGCCCGACCGTGCCGTTCCGGGCAGCCCGCTGCGGGCGGTCATCCACGCCGGCGCCGAGGTGGTCGACGGCGTCGTGGTGGCGGCACCTTCGCCCGACGACTACGAGGCGGTCGGGCTGGCGGCCTTCCCCGGGGACACCGCCGTTCGGGTGGCGGCGGCAGCGATGACCTCTGATGTGGTGGTGCTGCTCACCCCGTGATGCGTGGCCCCTCGGGAGGGGTAACCTTCCCCGCCATGCTCGAAGCCTCCTTCTGGGGTCTCATCCAAGGCCTCACCGAATTCCTCCCCATCTCCTCCAGCGGTCACCTGGTCCTGGTCCCGGCGCTCCTGGGCACCGAACCGCCCGACCTGGCCACCTCCGCGATGCTGCATCTCGGCACGCTGCTGGCGGTGCTGCTCTACTTCCGGCGTGACCTGCGCGAGATGCTGCGCTTCAGCGAGCGTGGCAGGCGGCTGATCCTCCTGCTGGTGATCGGCACCATCCCGGCCGCGGTGCTGGGCCTCGCCTTCCAGAGCTTCTTCGATCACCTCTCGGAGACGCCGCGCTACGTGGCGCTCGCCCTCATCGGCACCGGCGTCATGCTGCTCGCCACCCGGGCGATCGTCCTTCGCAGCCGCCGGGTCGAGGATTCCGGCACCCGCGACGCCGCCATCATCGGGTTCGGCCAGGCCGTTGCCCTGGTGCCCGGGGTGTCGCGCTCCGGCGCCACCATCAGCACCGGGCTGCTACGCGGCTTCGACCGCACCGAAGCGGCCCGCTACTCGTTCCTGCTCGGGATCCCGGCCATCGCCGGTGCCGGACTGCTCAAGGGCATCGAGCTGGCGGGCGAGCCGGGCGGCATCGGCGCCGCGGTGTTCGTGGGGATGGCCGTCGCCGCCGTCTCCGGATACGCCGCCATCGCCCTCCTCCTCCGGCTCATCGGGCGGATCGGCCTGGTGCCATTCGGTGTCTACTGCCTGGCCATGGGAGCGTTCGCCCTCGTGGTGCTGTAGGGCGCGGCGCTTGTCTGCGGGAGCGTTGCGGGTACGCTGAACGCCGTGCCGGCCCGACTCCTCACCTCGCCCCGCCTCGCCGCCGCCGTCGCCGTCCTGGTGACGATCGGCGCCTGTTCGAGTTCACCGTCCGCCGAGCCGGACACGACCGTCGCCGCCACCACGACGTCCGCGCCGGCGTCCTCGACCACGACCGTCGCCGCCGCGACCACGACCACGACGACGACCACGACGACGACCACCACCACCACGCTGCCGCCGATCGTGCTCGGGTTCGCCGGTGACACCTCCTTCACCTACGGCCTCGACGCGCGTGACCCGCTGGGGGACGCCGCCGGCTTGCTCTCGGCGCCCGACCTGATGCTGGTGAACCTCGAAACCACCGTGGCAGAACCCGACGTGGGAACGGCGGCACAGAAGCGCTACACGTTCAAGTCCCCGCCCCACTCGGTGCAGCTCCTGAGCGACGCCGGCATCGACGGTGTCCAGCTCGCCAACAACCACACCCTCGACTTCGGGACCCCGGCCCTGCTGCGCACCCTGGAACTCCTCGACGAGGGTGACATGCCCCACGCCGGGGCCGGCGCCGACCAGACCGCCGCCTACGCCCCCCGCTTCTTCGACGTCGACGGGTGGCGGATCGGGGTGGTGGCGTTCTCCCGGGTGCCGTGCGACTGGGCCTCCTCCGGCGTCAACAGCCGGCCCGAGGTGGCCTGGACCTGTGAACCGTTCGTGCCCGACACCATGGCGGCCGTGGCGGAAGCGGCCGCCGATTCGGATCTCACGGTGGTGATGGTCCACTGGGGCATCGAACTCGACCACTGCCCGCAGCCCTACCAGCGGGCCCTGGCGGAGGCATGGGTCAGGAGCGGCGCCGACCTCATCATCGGCGGCCACCCCCACGTGTTGCAGGGGGTCGAACAGGTCGACGGTGTCTGGCTGGTGAACTCGACCGGCAACTTCGCCTTCCCGTCGGCCCGCGCCTCGAGCGCGGTCACCGCCCTCTTCGACTTCACGGTGAGCACCGACGGGATCTCGTTGCAGGCGCACCCGATCCGGATCGAATCGGGACGCCCCGTTCCCGTCACCGGCGCCGACGCCGCCGACATCCTGGCCGACCTCGGTTCCTGGTCCTTCGGCTGGACCTTCGACGAGAACGGCACGGCGGTCCCCACCGACGAAGCCGGAGCCTGCGGCTAGCGGCGGCGGATCTCCGGTGCGGGACCGGAACGCGGCATACTCACCTTGCCGGGCGGGTTGACGCCCGTGACGGAACCACACCCGAGGAGTCCGATGGGGTTGTTCTCCAAGAAGCCGCGGCCGGTCAAGCTCCAGCAGCTCGAGGAGCTGGAGGCGATGTTCACCTCAGGCCAACCGGTGCTGCTCGACCTGTACCAGGTGGGGTGTAGCGCCTGCCAGGTGATGGACGGGATCGTCAACGAACTGGCCCGCGAGTACGGGGATTCGGCCCACATCGTCAAGGTCGACGTGGGTCGGGTACCGGGGGCGATCCAGGCGTTCAAGATCCAGTCCACCCCCACGTTCATCCTGATGGGGCCGGCGCCGGTGAAGAAGTCGAAGAAGCGGGCCGCCGGCCGGGCCTTGCCGAAGGAGCGGCGCATCACCTCCCGCTGGCGCACCTCCGGCCTGGTCCGCAAGAACCAGCTCCAACGCGTCCTCGAGTCCAACGGAGCGGTCCGCGTCGAGCCGTAACGCCCCCGTGCTCCCAACCCAGGGCTCCAGTACACGGTTTTGCGGCCTTACAACCCTGGGTTCCAGTACACGGACATGCGGCCTCTCAACCCAGGGCTCCAGTACACGGTTTTGCGGCCTTACAACCCTGGGTTCGGTGCAGGGTGGGGGCGGCGCTCGTAGTCGTAGAAGCCGCGGCCGGTCTTGCGGCCGAGCATGTTGGCGTCGACCATGCGGCGCAGCAGCGGGGGCGGGGCGTAGCGGGGCTCCCGGTACTCCTCGAACAGCGACTCGGCCACCGCCAGCAGGGTGTCGTTGCCGACCAGATCGCACAACGCCAGGGGCCCCATCGGGTGACTCGCCCCGTTCACCATGGCGGTGTCGATGTCGTCCCGGCTTGCGAACCCGCCCTCGAGCATCCGGATCGCCCCGAATAGGTAGGGGCACAGCAGCAGGTTGACGATGAACCCTGCCCGGTCCTTGGCGTGGACCACCACCTTGCCCAGCGTCTCGACGGCGAACGCCGCGGCCCGCTCCACCGACTCGTCGGACACGACGACGCTGCGGACGATCTCGACCAGCGGCATCACCGGCGCCGGGTTGAAGAAGTGCATGCCGACCACCGACCCGGGACGCGAGGTGGCAGTGGCGAGCCGCACGATGGGGATCGACGAGGTGTTGGAGGCGAGCACCGCACCCGGATCCTCGACGATGGCGTCGAGGCGGGCGAACACGTCACGCTTGAGCGTCTCGTCCTCCACCACGGCCTCCACCACGAGCTGCCGGTCCGCCATCGCCTCCAGATCGCTCCCGAAACGGATCCGGCCCAGGGCGGCGTCCCGTTCCTCCGCCGTCAGCTTGCCGCGCTCCAACGCCCGACCCACGGATGCCTCCACCCGGGCCCGGGCCGCCGCCGCCAGCGCCTCGTCGATCTCGTGGACGACGACGTCGACGCCGCCGCGGGCGCACACCTCGGCGATGCCGGCACCCATCTGCCCGCCGCCGACGACTCCGACCCGGTCGATGGCGCCGCTCACACGTGCCCCGGGGGGTTCTTGATCTGGGCGAGCGCCTGGCGCCGGTTCTCGACGATCTCGTACCCGATCTGCTCCAGGCTGTCCATCAGCCACAGGTAGGCGGCCTCCCCCGGCCGGTAGTCGGCCTCGGCCATGCCCTGGATCCTGCCCTGCTCCTGGAGCTGCTTGACCTGCTTGTGGTTGCTGCGGGGCTCGAGGGTGTAGACGCCGAGGGTCTTGCCCCCGTTCTGGTTGAGAATGGAGAACACCGGGACGTCGCTCGGCCCGTCGGCGATGTAGACCATGTTGCGCAGCGGCACCCGCCGTTCCGTCTCGGACATCTGGGCGTTGACGTCGACCGACGGGTTCTTGTTGACACCCTTGTTGATCTCGAAGATGGCCCGCGTCTTGGAGGTGTGGCCGATCGCCTCCGCCAGGTACTTGATCGGTGCCTCCCCTTCCGCCACCGGGAGACGGTCCAGGTAGCCGGGCGGGGCCGGATGCGAGATGTAGCTGTTGGCCCAGATGCCGTCGACGTAGGGCGCCACCGCCGAGCCTTCGATCATGGGCCTGATCCCGGTGGAGACGATGTAGTGCTCGACCGAGATCTCCTCGTGAACGAATTCGGGGACCTCTTGCACCCGGGCCCGGGTCGCTTCGAAGAACTCCGGGATGCCGGGGCAGAACTTGAGGCGCGCCCCCAGGTCTCGCAGCTTGGCGTTGGTGAGATCGGCGAAGATGCCCGCCTCGACGTAGGTGAGGATGTGGATGAGGTAGGCCATGTCACGGCCCATCACCTCACCCTGGCCGCGGTGGTAGTCGACCAGACCCTCGACCTCCTGCCAGAACGTCGCGGCGTCGACCCCGTACTCGTCGAAGATCGGCCCCTGCATGTTGTCGGGGATCAGGGTGCGGTCGAAATCCCACAGGAAGGCGATGACCGTCTGGGTGTGGAGCGGAACGGGCATACCCGGAAGCCTAGGACCTCGCGTCCCGCCGGACCGCCCGTCAGGGGGTCTCGGTGCGCCCGAAACGGACGGTGTCGCCATCGAGCCACCACGGTTGGAGCAGGCACGGGGAACCGCGCAGCGCCCCGTGGGCCTCGCCGAGCCGTTCCAGCGGGACCAGGGTGACCACGTGCCACCCGCGGGCCGCCAGTGTCCACACCGCGCGCGTCAGCAGGTCGCAGTCGGGCTCCCCGTCGATGACGATCTCGACGATGCGTTGCGCCCCGGCGACGGCGCACGGCACGTCGGCCAGTTCGGCGAGGAGCCGCCGGTCGCACACCTCGCCGAGGTAGGTGGTGACGGCCCGCTCCTGGTGGCCGGCGTAGGCCGCCAACACCGCTTCGACGACGCGGTCCACGCTGCGCACTGCGGTCTGGACGGCCATGGCCATGCGGTACCCCTTCGCTCCCGAGTTACAGCGATGTAGTTTACCAGCGCTCCGGCCCGCCCGCCGGACCAACCGGGTGCACCCGGGGTGAGGGCGCGGCGCTGAGTAGGCTCGCTGACATGACGGCCCCCACCATCGACGAGCATGCCCTCGACGGTCTCACCCGGGCCGAGGTGAAGGAGCGGATCGCCCGCGGCGAGGTCAACCAGGTGCAGGAGGGACCGAGCCGGACGACCGCCGAGATCGTGCGCTCCAACGTCGTCACCCGGTTCAACATCCTCCTCGGGATCCTGCTGGTCGTGATCCTCGCCGTCGTGCACCAGCCGAAGGACGCCCTGTTCGGGATCGTGCTCGTCACCAACGCCGCCATCGGCATCATCCAGGAGTTGCGGGCCAAGGCGACGCTCGATCGCCTCGCCCTCCTCACCGCCCCCACCAGCCGGGTGGTGCGGGAGGGGAAGGTCGTCGACATCCCGAGCGACCGGATCGTGCGCGACGACGTGGTCGTGGTGGCGGCCGGCGACCAGCTCGTGGTCGACGGACCGGTGCTGGCGGCACGGGGACTCGAGATCGACGAGTCGCTCCTCACCGGCGAGTCCGATCCGGTGCGGAAGACCCCCGGCGACGTGTGCCTGTCCGGGTCGTTCGCGGCGGCGGGCACCGGGTACTACCGGGCCGAGCACGTCGGGGCGGAGGCCTACGCGGCTCGCCTGGCAAAAGAGGCGAAGCGTTTCACGCTGGTGCGGTCCGAGTTGCGCGACGGCGTCGACCTCATCATCCGCGGCGTCAGTTGGGCGGTCGGTCCCATGATCGCCCTGCTGGTGTGGAGCTCGCACCGGGCCGGGGTCGGCTACCTGGAGGCGCTGCGTTCGGCGGTGTCGGGCGCGGTCGGGATGATCCCCCAGGGCCTGGTGCTCCTCACCTCGATCGCCTTCGCGGTCGGCGTGGTCCGCCTCGGGCGGCGCAACGTCCTCGTCCAGGAGCTGCCCGCCATCGAAGGCCTGGCCCGGGTCGACACGGTGTGTTTCGACAAGACCGGCACCCTCACCGAGGGCAAGCTGGTCGTCCAGGATCTCGATCAGCTCGGCGACATCGACCCCGCGCCCGCCCTGGCGGCGTTGGCGGCCGCCGAGTCCGATCCCAACGCCACCCTGCTGGCGATCCGCACCCGTTTCCCCGACCCTCCGTCCTGGGAGGCGGATGCGTCGGTGCCGTTCTCGTCGGCCCGCAAGTGGAGCGCGGCGTCGTTCCCCGACTCCGGGACGTGGGTGCTGGGCGCCCCCGAGATCCTGGCCCCGTCCGACCAGAACGTGTCGTCGAGGGCCGAGGAGCACGCCTCTCGCGGGCGCCGGGTGGTGCTGCTCGCCTGGACCGACTACCGGATCGAGGGCGACCGGCTCCCCCGCCGCCTCCAGCCGGTGGCCCTGGTGGTGCTGGGCGACAAGATCCGCAAGGACGCCTCGGACACGCTCCGCTACTTCGCCCGCCAGGGGGTGCAGGCCAAGGTCATCTCGGGCGACCATCCCGACACCGTGGCCGCCATCGCCCGCGAGGTCGGGGTGCCGGGTTCCGCCGAGGTGGTCGACGCCCGCACCCTCCCGAGCGAACCGGAAGCCTTCGCCGCGGTGGTGGAGCGGGCCACCGTGTTCGGGCGGGTCACCCCGCATCAGAAGCGGGCCATGGTGGGGGCGCTGCAATCGCGTGGGCACGTCGTCGCCATGACCGGCGACGGGGTCAACGACGTCCTCGCCCTCAAGGACGCCGACATCGGGATCGCCATGGGCTCGGGCAGCGCCGCCTCCCGCTCGGTGGCGCAGCTGGTGCTCATCGACGGCCAGTTCGACACGCTTCCCGGCGTCGTCGGCGAGGGCCGGCGGGTCATCTCCAACATCGAGCGGGTGGCGAATCTGTTCGTCACCAAGACCGTCTACGCCATCTTCATCGCCCTCGCGGTCGGTCTCGCGGCCCTTCCGTTTCCGTTCCTCCCCCGCCACCTCACCCTGGTCGGGTCGGTGACGATCGGGATCCCCGCCTTCTTCCTCGCCCTCGCCCCCTCCACCGAGCGTGCCAGGGCCGGCTTCGTGATGCGGGTGCTGCGCTTCGCCGTCCCCACCGGGGTGGCGGCCGGGCTCGCCAGCTTCGGCGCCTA
>CAZQUB010000007.1:13776-39867 GCA_964596225.1 uncultured Acidimicrobiaceae bacterium | reverse complement strand
TCCCCGCTGGCGGCGCTTGCTGCGGCCATCGAGGCGTTGGAGGACGGCCTGGCCGATGACCCGGACCGTTACCTTCGATCGATGAGGGCCGACATCGACGCCATGAGCGAGCTGGTGGAGGATCTCTTCCTCCTCGCCCGCATCGAGGCGGGACGCCTCGAGTTCGAGCGGGAAGTGGTCGACCTGGCGGAGATCGCCGACGAGTCGATCGAAGCCCTGGCGCCGGTGGCTCGCGCCAAGGACATCCACCTCCAGCTCGACGCGGCAGGTCCGGTGCTGGTCTCGGGGGGCCCGGCGGCGCTGGGACGGGTGGTGCGGAACCTGGTCGACAACGCGGTCCGCCATGCCCCGGCGGGGAGCCGGGTGCTGGTGCGCGTCTCCGAGGAGGGAGGCGCCACGGTGCGGGTCGAAGACGACGGTCCCGGGTTCCCTCCCGAGCTGGTGACGACGGCCTTCGACAGCCTCGTGACCGGTGACCCGGCGCGGAGCCGGACCCACGGCGGCGCCGGGCTCGGGCTCACCATCGCCAAGGGCATCGTCGCCATCCACGGGGGCGAGATCTGGGCCGCGCCCGGTCCGGGTGGGCAGGTGGGTTTCCGGATTCCCGCAGCCGGGTAGTGGGAAACGGCGACGAGGAGGTCGTGTGACAGACGAAGGACCGGCGGCGGAAGTCGTCAACAAGGTGATGTGGAGCATCCCCAACGCGCTGTGCCTGGTGGGCTCGCGGGCCGGGGACGAGTGGAACGGCATGACGCTGAGCTGGTTCACCCAGGTGGCGATGGAGCCGGTGCTGGTTGCGATCTCGGTCGACGCGTCGGCGGTGACGAACCGTCTCATCCGCGAGGGAGGCGCCTTCAGCGTCAACCTGTGGGACCGGGACGACACCCGTCCCTTCGTGAAGTTCTCCAAGCCGGCCGTCAAGGACGGCATGACCCTCAACGGACGGCCGGTGCGGGAGGGCATCACCGGCGTCCCGGTGTTCACCGAAGCGGTCGCCTTCCTCGAATGCCGGGTGTGGAAGACGATCGAGTGCGGGACCCACGACCTCTTCCTCGGGGAGGTCATCGACGCCGGGGCACCCGAGGACGGCGAACTGCTGGTGGCCCGTATGGAGGACACCCGCATGAAGTACGGCGGGGTCCGCCGCGGCGGTCACTGAGGCACCCGTCCCCCCACCGGCACCCGGCGTCACGCCTCCGAGATCAGCAGCAGCGCTGAGGCGATCGTGGCGCCGAGGGACGTCACCCCCGAGAGGAGGACGCCCGCGGTGAGCAGGCGGTGGCGGGTGATGTGGCCGGCGGCTCCCAGGAACATCAGCGCGGCCGTGACCAGGAACAGGATGCCGGTCGCCACGGCGAGCCCGCCACCGTGCGCCACCAGGCCGATCCCGGCGGCGACGCCGCCGAGAGACCAGAGGGTGTACCCGAGGATCACCGCCGAGGCGCTCATCGATGTCGGGCGGTCGTGGAAGCCCACGATCTCGTACGCCGCCCGGGAGGTGACCCGGTCGGTGGCGGCGAGGTCGGCGAGCCCGCGCACGACGGTGTACTGCATCCAGTAGCCGGTCGCGGTCACCGCCGGGTAGAGCACGCCGAAGGCCACCGCCAGCGCGGCTGCCGCAGGCGCCCCGTCCCACAGCAGCGCAGCCAGTCCGATCCAAGTCGGGACGTAGGCGAACGCCACCAGCGTGGTCGGCAGGAACTTGGCGACCTGGGCTCGGTCGTGGGCGGCGACGAATGCCAGCTCGTCGTCGGTTGCGCTCCCCGCCGGGAGCGACGGGAGGGACACCATCATCACCAGCCACAGCAAGGTGAGGGCGGCTGCGGCCGAGGCGCAGACACCGCCGATCAGGAGCAGCGGCTTCAGGTTGTCGGCGACCGTGAACGAGGCGGCGACCATGTCACAATGATCGGGGGCAAGGAGGCAAACGACCAGGGGCGAACGTCCCGTGATCAGGTTGGCGACGGGCGAGGAGGAGGACGATGGAGGCGCGGGTCGACGGCAAGGTGGCGCTGGTGACCGGAGGCAGCCGCGGTATCGGGGAGGCGGTGGCCGCCGAGCTGCTGGCCAGTGGTGCCGGCGGGGTGACCATCACCGGTCGTAAGCCGGAGAACCTGGCCGCGGCGGCGGGCAGGCTCGGAAACGAGGACCGGGTCCTCACCCTCGTCGCCCGGGCCGACGACCCGGAGGCGGCCGCCGGAGCGGTGACCGCCACCCTGGAACGGTTCGGGCGTCTCGACATCCTCGTCAACAACGCCGCCACCAACCCGGCCCCCGGCCCGCTCGCCGACGTGGATCTGGGAGCCCTCGAGAAGACCTGGGCGGTGGATCAACTCGGACCGTTGCTGCAGGCGCGTGCCGCCTGGGACCAGGCACTCCGCCACCACGGAGGCGCCATCGTCAACGTCGCATCCGTCGGTGGGATGATGCCGGCGCCGGTGCTCGGCGCCTACAACGTCGCCAAGGCGGCACTGATCCACCTCACCCGGCAGCTCGCGTTCGAGATGGCCCCGGGGGTGCGGGTGAACGCGGTGGCGCCGTCGGTGGTACGGACCCGGTTCTCGGCGCTCTTGTGGGACGGTGTCGAGGAGCAGGCGGCGGCCGCGCATCCGCTGGGTCGCATCGGAGAACCGGAGGACGTGGCCCGCGCCGTGGTGTTCCTGGCCTCCGACGCCGCGTCCTGGATCACGGGAGTGGTCCTCCCCGTCGACGGCGGGGTCACCGGGGCGGCGGCGGCGCCCGGTCTGGGCGCCTGAGACCTCAGGGGCGGGGCGGGGCGTCTTCGTCGAGCGGGTAACCGGGCTTGCCGGCTTCGATCCAATGGGCGTACGCCTCGTCGTTGGGGACGTCGCGCTGCTGCTCGGTGGCGAGCATGTAGCGGTGGTGGAGGAAGTCGCAGTAGGCCTGTACCGCGTCCTGTTCGGGGTCGAGGTCGCCACGGATGCGGGCGAGGAGCGGCTCGAAGACCCGGACCCGCCATTGGATCGCCGAGACGTCCTTGGCCACCGGGCCGGGGTCGTCCCTCCCCGCCTCGTGGTAGTGCAGGTCGGACAGGATCTGGCGTGCCTGGTTCTCCGAGGCCCGGATCCGGGTGAGTTCCCTGAGCCGGGCGGAGTGGTAGCTGCGACCGCCCACCCTGACCCGCATCTTGAGCCGGTCCGCGCCGGAGCCGTCGGGGCGCAGCTCGACGTCGTCGACCTCGAACCCGAGCGTGTTGAGGCGGGCGATCCGTTCCCGGATCCGGTAGCGCTCGTGACGCCCGAGGACGACGTCCTTGGTGAGCAGATCCCAGAGCCTGGCGTACCGCTGGCTGATGTCGGCGCCGAGCGCGAGGTCGGCGACGTCGATGTCGATGCCCTGCGAGGCGGCGATGTCGGCCATCCCGCCTGCGACGTTGACCTCCATGATCTCGAGGTCGGCGAGCCGCTGCCCGTTGGAGAGCGAGTCGTGCAGCTCGGCGGTCTCGGCGTCGATCATGATCGCTTCGATCGTGTCGGCGTCGTAGCGGTACAGGACATTGGACAGGGAGCAGTCGCCCCAGTAGCAGCCGGCGAGGTGCAGTTCGACGAGCAAGCCGGCGAAGGCGTCGAGCATCTGGGCCCGCCGGGCACCGAACCCCCAGCCGCTCAGCAGCTCCCGGTAGGTGAAGGCGAAGCTGACATACTCGGTGATCACCGCACCCGACCATTCCTCGTCGGGAGAAACCCAGCGGCGCTCCACCACGCCGACCGGGGTGGCGATGGGCTGGAGCCGACCCTGAAGGGTCCGCAGTGTGTCGTATTCGTGGTGGGCGAACCACCGCGGCAGCTCTTTGATGGCGTAGATGCGTTCCCCGTACGCCACGAAGCAGAGGGGGTGGCGGTGCACTCCGGCGGGGAGGTCCACGACGCGCTCGCCGTCCCATTGGGCGACACTCCGACCCCAGTCGAGGTCGAGGAAGTCGGGATGGCCGGGCCGGATCGCCAGGTAGGGGACGCTCATCGAACGAGCCGGCGGTTGGGGCGTCTCATGCGCTGCAACGTACCACGAGCCGGACCGGTCGTTCGCCGTCCCGACGCGGTGCGCCGGCGCCGGTCAGCGGACCGGGTCGCGCCGTTGCCCCCGGTAGGTGAGTCCGCGGTAGCCGACGTCGAACCCGGCGGAGCGGAGTGGGGCGGCGACCGGGCTGTCGGTCACGGGGACACCGTCGACGGTGGCGATCGTGGTGCGGCGGGAGCGGAGGCGGGCCAGCGCCGTCAGGCCGGACGCCACCGCGTCGGGGTCGGCTCCTTCCACCGTCACCACCCGATGGGCGCCCCGCTCCACGAAGGCGGCGAGGCGGCCGTCCTCGACGATGACGAAGGCGCCGGAGCGGCGTGCCGGGGCGCCTCCGGCCGTCTCCGGCCAGGGCAGCGAGCTCCCGTAGGGGTTGGCCGGGTCGGTTGCCGCCAGCACCGTGGTTCCGGGCCGGCGCGGCTCGCGGAGCCGGTCGATGGCGCCGGGAAGGCCGAACTGGGTGCCGCCGCGCCCTTCGATGAAGTACCCGCGCCGGGCCTTCCCGGCGTCCTCCATCGCGGTGAAGACCGGGTAGAGGCCGGCGAACCCACCGGGGATCGCCTCGGCGAGGACCGCTTCCCTCGTGACGACGCCGTAGCGATCGAGGAGTTGCTGGGCCACCGCGCTGGCGGCGGTCTCGGGGGTGGGGGGAACGCCGGCCCGAAGGTCGGCGACCAGGTACCAGCGTCCCGACGCCGCCGGCGGCGTGGCGCCGGGGAGATGGCCGCGCCCGGCCCGGCGACGCCGCGGACCGGCGAGGAACGCCCGCAGCGGCGCCAGGGTGTCGTTGGTGACCTCGCCGGCCCACACCAGGTCCCAGAGGGCGTCGAGCACGGCGAGGGGGTCGCCCCCTTCGGCGGCGACGTACAGCTCGCGGAAGAAGCTGGCGCCCCGTGCCGTCAGGTGGGCGCGGAGCCGGTCGTGGATCTCACCGTGCGGAGGGTCTCCGGAGGGGGCGAGGGGGAGGAGCGGCACGTGGTCGCGGAGGGCCAGGGTCATCTTGCCGTCGTGGGTGCCGAGCGGCCCCTGCCCGATCCAGACCACCTCCCCGGCGGCGAGCAACCGGTCGAGTTCGGCGGGCTGGAAGCCGAGGCGGGCCGGAAGCACGTCGCGTTCCAGCGTGGCGGCGGGAACGGCGAACCCCTGGAGCTGGCGGATCACGTCGAGGAGCCGGGCCGGCCCCGTGTCGGAATCGCCGATGCCGTGCCACACCGGGAGGAACGTGGCGTACACCTCGGGGGGCACCGCCTCCACCTCACGGCGCAACACCGCCAGCGAGCGGCGCCGCAGCCGTCGCAAGACGTCGAGATCGACCCACTCGGTCCCGGACCGTCCCGGGAGGTAGGCGCCGGCGGCGACCCTGCCCTCGCCCTCCAACCGGTGCAGCACCTCGGTCACCGCCGCGTCCGGAAGCCCGAGCTCGGCGGCAACCGCGGCCGCGGTGAAGGGGCCGTGGGTGCGGGCGTAGCGTCCCACCACGTCGCCGAGCGGATCGGGTCCCGGCTCCAGGAGGGCGGCCGGCACACCGGGCGGGGGAGTGACCCCGAGGGCGTCCCGGAGGCGGGCGAGGTCCTCCACCGCGGCGAACACCTCGGCACCGCGGAGCCGCACCGGAACGGCCCGCCGGGTCGCGACGAGCGCGGTGAGCCACTCCGGCGCCGCGGCTGGCTCGGCGGCGCGGGCGGCGACCGCACCGGCGCCCAAGGGCCCGAGCTGGCGCAGGGCATCGTGGAGGGCGTCGGGCCCCCGGATGGCCCGATCCGGGGTGAGGCGCTGCAGCTCCAGCTCCACCTGGGCGATGACGTCGGGATCGAGCAGGTCGCGGAACTGCGGGTCGCCGAGCAGCTCTTGGAGGAGGGTGCGGTCGAGGGTGAGTGCGGTCGCCCGCTTCTCTGCGTTCGGGGCGTCGTACTCGTACATGAACGAGGCCAGGAAGTCGAACATGAGCGAGGTGGCGAACGGGCTGGGGCCGGCGAGTTCGACCTCGGCGACCCGGATGGCGCGGCGGGAGATGTCCGACAGCACCTCGCGGAGGGCGGGGACGTCGAAGTGGTCTTGGAGCACTTCCCGGTACGTTTCGAGGACGATCGGGAACGAGGCGAAGCGTTTGGCGACGGCGAGCAGCCCGGCGGCGCGCCGTCGCTGCATCCACAGCGGGGTGCGTGACCCGGGGCGGCGCCGCGGCAGGAGGAGGGCCCGGGCCGCCGCCTCCCGGAAGTGGGAGGTGAACAGGGCGCTGTCGCCCACCTCTTCGAGCACCAGGTCGTCGATCTCGTCGGGGGGGATCAGCAGCTCACTGGTGGAGGGTGGCGTGTCGACGTCGGGGAACCGGAACACGATGCCGTCGTCGCTCCAGATGACGTCGACGTCGACGTCGTGCCGGCGCCGGTAGCGGCGCCGGGCGGCGAGCGCCCATGGCCCGTGGACGCGGGCGCCGAAGGGGGAGAGGAGGACGGTGCGCCAGTCTCCGATCTCGTCGCGGAACTGCTCGACGACCACGGTGCGGTCGGTGGGAAGGGTCCCGGTGGCGGCACGCTCCTCTTCCAGGAACCCGGCGAGGTTGGCGGCGGCCCAGGCATCGAGCCGGTACTCCTCTTGCAGGGTGTGCCGTGCCGCTTCCGGCTCGAGGCCGCCCATCCGCCGGATGAAGGCGCCGACGGCGCGACCCAGCTCCAACGGGCGTCCCGGCCCGTCGCCGTGCCAGAACGGCATGGAGGCGGCCGCCTCGGCGGGGGCGGGGGAGACCACCACCCGGTCGTGGGTGATCTCGGAGATCTTCCACGAGGTGGAGCCGAGCACGAACACGTCGCCCGGCCTCCGTTCGTACACCATCTCCTCGTCGAGTTCGCCGACCTTGCCGCCCTCGGGCAGGGTGACGGTGTAGAGGCCGCGGTCGGGGATGGTGCCCGGGTTGGTGACGGCCAGCATCCGGGCGTTGCCGCGGGGGCTGATGGTCCCCTCGATCCGGTCCCACACGATGCGGGGGCGCAATTCGGCGAACTCGTCGGACGGGTAGCGCCCGGCGAGCATGTCGAGCACCGCCTCGAAGGCGGCACGGGTCAGGTTGCGGTACGGCGAGGCGCGCCGGACCAGTGTGAAGAGATCCTCGACGCTCCGCGTCTCGACCGCGGCGGCCGACACGAGATGCTGGGCGAGCACGTCGAGCGGGTTGGAGGGGATCCGGGTCTCCTCGATGGCGCCCTGGTACATGCGATCCACCACGACCGCGGTCTCCAGGAGATCGCCGCGGTGTTTGGGAAACACCCGGGCGCGGCTCGGCGCCCCGACCTGGTGACCCGCCCGGCCGACCCGCTGCAGGCCGCGGGCGACCGACGAGGGCGATTCGACCAAGACCACGAGGTCGATCGCGGCCATGTCGATCCCCAGTTCGAGGGTGGACGTCGCCACCACGGCAGCCAGCTCGCCGCTCTTGAGGCGGCTCTCGATCTCGAGGCGCTGCTCGCGGGAGACCGAGCCGTGATGCGACCGGACCAGGTCTTCACCGGCGAGCCGGTTGATCTCGGCGGCGAGCCGTTCCGCCAGGCCGCGGCTGTTGACGAACACGAGGGTCGACGTGTGGTTCCGGATCAACTGCAGGAGTCGTGGGTAGACGGCGGGCCAGATCGAGCGGCGGGCACCGTCGTCGGCCGGAAGCGGATCGTCGGAGGAGGGTGGGGTCTCCTCGGGGCGCAGCATGTCCTCGACCGGGACCACGATCTCGACCTCGAGCTCTTTCTCGCGGGGAGCATCCACCACGGTCACCGGGCGGGCCTGCCACCCGCCGTCGACCGGGTCGCCTCCTCCGAGGAACTCGGCGATGGCGGAGAGAGGACGCTGGGTCGCCGAGAGACCGATCCGCTGCGGGGGCGTCGTGGCGATCTCCGTGAGGCGCTCCAGGCTGAGGGCGAGATGGGTCCCCCGCTTGGTGGCGGCGACGGAGTGGATCTCGTCGACGATGACCCACCGCACCGGGCGCAGCATGTCCCGGGCCCGGGAGGTGAGCATCAGGTAGAGGGATTCGGGGGTGGTGATGAGGATGTCGGGCGGGTGCCGCAGCATCGACTGGCGGGCGGCGGAGGGGGTGTCGCCGGTGCGCATGGCGGTGGTGAGATGGGGCGGGGGGACGCCGAGACGTTCGGCGGCGAGTTGGATGCCGGTGAGAGGGGCGCGCAGGTTCCGTTCCACGTCGTAGGCGAGGGCCTTCATCGGCGAGACGTACAGCACCCGGCATCGTTCCCGTTCCGCCGGGACCGGTTCGGCGGCGAGGCGGTCGAGGGCCCACAGGAAGGCGGCGAGGGTCTTGCCGGAGCCGGTGGGGGCGTGGATGAGGGTGTGGCGACCATCGGCGATGGCGTGCCAGCCCATCGTCTGGGCGGCGGTGGGCGCGGCGAACGAGGCCTCGAACCAGGCCCGGGTGGGAGCCGAGAAACGATCCAGCGCCATGCGCGCAGGCTACCGCAGCGCAGTGACACCAAACCCGGGCCGCCGCCGCGGCGTTCCCTGCCACATGCTGGTGGGAATCACAAAACCGGCTTACGCGCGCCGGCGCGCGTAAGACGCCCCGATCAGCCTGGCAGACAAGGCGATGCGACGGGCGCGCGGTTCACGGCCAGATGCCGCGCAGGATGGTGGCCTGGGTCACCCGCCCGATGGCGTTGACGTAGGCGGCGGTGCGGAGCGTCGGGGTGACGAGATCACCGTCACGAGGCCGGGCCTCCTTCCACATCTCCCGGTAGCGGGGAAGCTGTTCGATGAGCGAGATCCGCTTGGCGACCACCTCGTCGGTGGCGCGATACATCTTCGCCTTCAGCTTCTCTTGGACCTCGTGCTCGGGCCACTGCTCGTTGTCGAGGTTCTGCACCCACTCGAAGTAGCTCACCACGACCCCGCCGGCGTTGGCCAGGATGTCGGGCAGCACCGGGATGCCGCGGGCGCACAGGATCTGATCGGCGCGCGGGCTGGTGGGTCCGTTGGCCGCCTCCACGACGAGCTTGGTGTCGATGCGGTCCGCGTTGGCGGTGGTGATCTGATTCTCGAGGGCGGCCGGGATGAGGATGTCGCAGGGCACCTCCAGCACCGCACCCGCGTCGAGCGACTTGGTTCCCGGGAATCCGGTGACGCTCCCGGTGTCGTCCTTGTGGGCGCCCACCGCGGCGACGTCGAGTCCGTCGTCGGCGAGGATCCCGCCATGCGAGTCGCTCACCGCCACGACGACGGCGCCGGCCGCGGCCAGGATCTCGGCCGCGTTGCGGCCGGCGTTCCCGAAGCCCTGGATCGCCACCCGGCTCCCCTTGAGGTCGACGAGCCCGGGGATGCCCATCAGGTCGACGAAGCGCTGCATCACGTAGACGGCCCCTTGGGCGGTGGCGGTCGCCCTCCCCAACGAGCCGCCCACCTCGAGCGGCTTGCCGGTCACGATCGGCAGGTTGTTGTGCCCCGGGTTGAGCATGTCGTAGGTGTCGTAGACCCACGCCATGGTGGCCGAGTCGGTGTAGACGTCCGGGGCGGGAATGTCGGTGTGAGGCCCGATGACGTCTCCCAGCGAAGCGATGAAGCGGCGGGTGATCCGCTTCTTCTCGCTGCGGGACATGGTGCGCGGGTCGCACGCCACGCCGCCTTTCGCCCCGCCGAACGGGATCCCGACCAGGGCGCACTTCCACGTCATCCAGGTGGCGAGGGCGGTCACCTCGTCGAGATCGACCGACGGGTAGTACCGGATCCCTCCCTTCCCGGGTCCCCGTGAACGGTCGTGCAGCACCCGGTAGCCGCGGAACACCTGGAAGCGGCCGTCGTCCATCGTCACCGGAAGGCTGACGGTCACCGACCGCTCCGGGGTGAAGATCACTTCGGCGAGGCCGGGATAGGTCCGGATCTCCTCGATGAACGGGATGGCCTCCTCGAATTGGCGGCGGGCCACGTGATACGGGTTGAGATCCTCCTCGACCTCTAACCCGCCCTCCGGCGGATCGCAGCGCTCGGTGTCGTCCATGGCACGCCTCCAGTGTCGTCGTGCGGTCAACAGGCCCATGCTGGCACCGGCCGGGGATCGTGCATAGGACCCATTGTGATGGATGCCGCGGCGGGGGTGTGTTGCTCCGGGCTGCCCATCGGCCAGAATCGGGGGAACGAGCCGCGCCGCGAACGGAGGGACCATGGACATCGCCGTCAACCTGGTGGAGAGCTACCTGCGGCTCAACGGCTACCTCACGCTCAGCGAGTTCGAGGTGCAGCGCCGCCAGCCCGACGGCCGCTTCAAGACGGTCACCGACGTCGACGTGATGGGGATCCGTTTCCCCGGCGCCCCGCAACCGGGCTCCGCCTACGCCGCCGCCGAGGGGGAGATGCTGATGATGGACGACCCGGTCCTCCAGCTCGAGGCCGAAACGATCGACGTCATCATCGGCGAGGTGAAGCAGGGTCCGGCCGATTTCAACCCCGCCCTCAAAGACCACGGGGTGCTGTTCTCGATGCTGCGCCGGGTCGAATGGCTCTTCTCGGTCGGTCTCAACGACGTCATCGAAGAGCTGCAACGCCACGGCGTCCACAGCGCCTCCGCCCGAGGCGGGGGAACGGTCCGGACCCGGCTGGTGGCGTTCGGCCGCAGCGACCAGTCGAACCTGAACACGGTCTCGATCAGCCACATGATCGAGACCCTGCTCGACTTCTTCGAGAAACACGAGGAGGCGTTCCGTCCCAGCCAGTTCCGCGAGCCGGCCCCCGCCTTCCTCAGGCTGCTCCTCAAGGCGGGGTTCGACATCCGCAAGTGAGGTGGGCCGTCAGGGCGCCGCCGGTCCCCACAGGCTGAGGCCGGAGGCGAGATCGGGGAGGCGCACCGGGGCGTCACCCTCCAGCTCCTGGATCGTCACCTCGATGGCGAACACGACGGTGCCGACGTTGACGTGGCCGCCATGCCCGCGGCCGAACTCGTCGGTGAAGGCGGCGTGGATGTGGAGGAACGGCTCGCCGTCGAGCAGCGTCACGTTCCCCACCCCCGAGACGACCTCGAGCGGATGCTCGATGGCGAAGTCGTGGTACCGCCGGGTCTCCTGGTCGTAGTAGCGCAGCGCCGCGCATTGCACCGCCCCCAGGAAGCTGACGGTGGCGGCGGTGATGCCGTTCTCGGACGCGAAGCGGCTGATCTCCCGGTAGAGGTCGGCGTCACGCTCGATGCGGAGCAGATGGATCGGGCCGGGGCTGAATCGGTAGCTGTGCATGGCTCGCTCTCAGTCGTGGGGCGCCGCGGACCGGGTGCCCCGCGCCGAGGTGATGAAGACCTTGGCCCGGCCCGGAGCGACCGGATCGGTGGTGACGCCGCTGCGTTTCAGCGACGTGCCGGCGATGACGCCGTCGGCGGCGGCGAGGAACCGGGCGACGGTGGCGGCGGTGACCCCGGAGCCCACGAGCACCGGGACGTGGCGGGCGACATCCTTGACCTTCCGCACCGTGGCCATCGTGGGGGGCCGGCCGGTCGTCGCGCCGGTGACGACGAGGGCGTCGGCGAGGGCGCGCTCCGCCGTCTCCTCGGCGGCGCGTTCGACGGTGATGCCGGCCGGCGGCACGGCGTGCTTCACCAGCACGTCGGCGAGGACGAGGACGTCCGGTGCGAGTGCCCGCCGCAGCCGCAGCACCTCGGCGGCCCGGCCCACGATCGGGCCCTGATCGGTGGTCATGATCCCCGACAGCACATTGACCCGTACGAAGGCGGCGCCGGTGGCGGCAGCCACCGCTATTGCGGCGGCGGCGTCGTTGCGCAACACGTTGACACCGACCGGGATCTCGACCGCGGCGCGGACCGCCGCCACCGCCCGGGTCATCGCCGCGACCGTGATCTTGGGAACGTCGTCGGGGAAGAAGGGAGCGTCGCCGTAGTTCTCGACGAGCACCGCGTCGAACCCGGCGTCTGCCAGCACCTCGGCGTCCCGCACCGCCGTCGTCAGCACCTCCTCGAAGTCACCTCCGAAGCGGGGAGCACCGGGCAGGGCCGGAAGGTGGACCATGCCGACGAGCCGGGGAAAGGAGGTCACCGCCGTCAGTAGGTCCGCACCACGGCGAGGGCGATCTCGGCCGCCGCCCCTTCCGCCTTCAGGGCGGTGGCGGAGGCGTCGAGGCGGTGCACCGCCACCCGGCACCATTCCCCACCCATGCCCTTGATCACGTTGTCGGCGTCGGCGGGGCCGAACACCCAGCGGGCGTAGCGAGGTCCCATCAGCTCGACCCGGATCCCGCTGTCGGGGTACTCCTCGCCGGCCTCGGCGAAGGCGTACGGGAGCATGCGATGCGCCAGCCATGCGATGTGGCGGAGCCGCGGCGAGTCGCCGCCGCCTTCGTCGTCCTCGTCCGGCGGGGGGAGCCGGCCTTCCATGGCGTCCTGGATGTCGAGGCCATGGGCCCAGGTCTCCATGAGGCGGAGGGTGGCGAAGGTGCGGGCCGCCACCGGTGTGACCAGCCACGGGATGCGGTGGCTCGGCTCCATGCGGGAAAGCGCCTCGATGACGGCGGCGCGGCTGTTGCGCCACCACTCGATGATCTCCTGGTGGCGACGGGCGCGGCCCTGCCGGAGCGTACGTGCCGGCGACGCCTCGACATCCGCGACGGTGAGATCCGCGGTGAACTCGGCACCGTGTTCGATCGCCCCGAGGGCGATCTCCTCTCCGTAGGCGAGATGGCTCACGGTGTCCTTGATGCTCCACCCGGGAGCGGGCGTCGGGAGCGCCCAGTCGCGGTCGGAGATGCTCTGGAGGAATTGGTCCAGCGCCTGTTGTTCGGCGACCAGATCGGACAGAATCTCTCGCATCGAGGGCGTATTCTACCGGGCTGCGTCGGGCGCCTCATCCTCAGCGGCGGCGTTGAGACGGTCGACCAGCTGGCGGAGACGTCCCAGGTGGCGCCGATCGAAGTGCATCCGGATTCGCGGGAGATCGACGAGGTCGCCGTCGGCGAGTTCCGTCGGGGTGGTGGGGATCTTCTCGATGATGCCGTCGACCAGGATGTCGGGGAACTCCTCGTTGAGGGCGGCGATGAGGGCGTCGTCCGGTTCGTGCTTGAGCCGCAAGACCAACTTGCCGTCGACGAAGCGCTGCGAGTGGTAGTTGCCGTAGAACCGGAGGATCTCGGAGCAGGCGGTTTCGACGTCGGTCGTGTAGGTGAAGAGGCTCAGGTCGTCAGGCAGGATCATCCCCTGATCTCGCAGGGTCGCCACGAACGCCAGCCATTTCTCCCAGTAGCCGGTGCCGGGAGCTTCGATGAGCACGATGGGGTGCATGTCGGACTTGCCGGTCTGCACCAGGGTGAGCAGTTCGAAGGTCTCGTCCTGGGTCCCGAAGCCGCCGGGGAAGAGCACGAAGGCGTGGGATTCCTTGACGAACACCAGCTTGCGCGTGAAGAAGTACTTGAAGTTGATGAGCCGGCTCTCGTGGACGTACGGGTTGGGATCGGCCTCGAAAGGGAGGCGGATGTTGACGCCGAAGCCGTACTCGGTGCCGGCCCCCAGGTTGCCGGCTTCCATGATGCCGGGGCCGGCGCCCGTGACGACCATCCAGTTGTGGGTATCGGCCATCAGGCCGGCGAAGGCGGCTGCCAGCCGGTAATTGGGGTCGGTGGGTATGACCCGGGCCGAGCCGTACATGGTGACCTTGGGGGCGTCCCGGTAGCGGGAGAAGATCAACAAGGCGTACCGCAGTTCCTTGAGCGCGCTGTTGATCAGCTTGAGGTCCCCGGTGTCGGTGTGGTCGCGCAGCAGTTTGAGGCCGCTCACCAGCATCTCGGTGATGAGCGCC
The DNA here is from genome assembly GCA_964596225.1 of uncultured Acidimicrobiaceae bacterium. Lineage (GTDB taxonomy): Bacteria > Actinomycetota > Acidimicrobiia > Spongiisociales > UBA5794 > CAYQEC01. The sequence goes on along the minus strand of CAZQUB010000007.1, from coordinate 26,056 downwards.
TCGTCCTCGGTGTCTGCCGGGCCGGTGGCCGCCGCGTCGCGCACCAGTCCATGGAGGCGGCGGTCGAGGTCGTCGTCACCCAGTCGGTAGGAACGCATGCACCGCACGCTAGCGGGACCGCCACGGTTGGGCCGGGGGGCCGAGCTCTTCTCGACGGTGTCCGCCGCGTCTACAGTCGTGCGTCGTGAGCGACGCACCACATGTGATCTGGGATTGGAACGGCACCCTGGTCGACGACCTCGAGCTGGTGGTCGCCTCCGTCAACCTGTCGTTGGAGGACATCGGTGCACCGCCGATCGACGCCGACGCCTACCGCACCCACTACACCCGCCCGGTGCAGCACTTCTACGAGGGGGTGCTGGGCCGGCCCCTGGAGGGCTCGGAGTGGCGGCGCATCGACCGCGTCTTTCACGAGGGCTACCGCAACGGGGTGGCGTCGCTCCCGCTGACCGTCGATGCCCGCGCCGCGGTCGACCAGGTGGCGGCCTCGGGATGGACCCAGTCGATCCTGTCGATGTGGTGGCACGACGAGCTGGCCGCCGCGGTCGCGGCACGTGGCATCGACCGCTTCATGATTCGGGTGGACGGCAACCGCGGCGAGGCCGGCGAGACCAAGCTGCGGCATCTGCGCCGCCACCTCCATGACCTCGAGGAGACGCTGGGGCCTCTCAACCGCTGCCGGGTGGTGGTGATCGGCGACGCCCTCGACGACGCCGGCGCCGCCCGCGAGACCGGGGTGTGGTGCGTGCTCTACGACGGCGGCTCCCATCACCGGGCCGAGCTGGCCGGGGTCGGGATGCCGATCGCCAACACCATGCTGGAAGCGTTGGAGATCGCATCCCGGCTCGTGGCAGAGGCGTGACCGAGGGTGATTGCACCGACCCGGCGGCTGCCGGTAGCGTGCCGGCTATGACCCGCCTTCCCGCTCCGCTCGTCACCGAGGAAGAGATCGCCGCCAAGGTCGCCGACCTGGCGGCGCGTATCGACCGTGACTACGCCGATGCCGGGACGCTGGTGCTGATCGGAGTGCTGAAGGGGTCGTTCGTGTTCCTCGCCGACCTCGCCCGCCGCCTCACCGTCCCGCACCGGGTCGAGTTCATCGCGGTCTCCAGCTACGGCGACCGCGAGAGCGAGGAGCACCTCGGGTCGGTGCGCCTCCTCATGGACGTCCGCCACGACATCGCCGGCGAGCACGTACTCGTGGTGGAAGACATCGTCGACACCGGGCACACCATCGCCTACCTGCAGCGCCTGCTCGGCGCCCGCGGCCCCGCCTCGCTGCGGCTCTGCACCCTCCTCCACAAGCCCGACCGGACCGAGGCGGACGTCGTCATCGACTACCTCGGGTTCGCCATTCCCGACGTGTGGGTGGTCGGGTACGGACTCGACTACGCCGAGCGGTATCGCACGCTGCCCTACATCGGCGAGCTGAGCCCCGAGGACCGGTGACGGTCAGTCCCGGTAGTTGACGTACTGGAGCGGCAGCCGGTAGTCGAGATCTCTGAGGAGGGCGATGACCTCCTGGAGGTCGTCCCGCTTCTTGCCCTGGACCCGGAGCTGGTCACCTTGGATCTGCACCTGGACCTTCAGCTTGTGGTCCCGGATCGCCTTCGACAGTTCCCGGGCCGCTTCCTGCGGGATTCCCTGATTGAGGGCGAACTCGGCGCGGACCCGGCCGCCGGCCGCCGGCTTGGGATCACCGCCGCTCAACGCTTTGAGGGACACCTTGCGGCGCACCAGCCGGCCTTTGAGGGCATCGATCGCCGCCTCGAGGCGCTGCTCGGTGCTCGACTCGAGGACGATGGCGCCCTCCTGGAGGGTCACGCTGGTCCCGGTGCCTTTGAAGTCGTAGCGATTGACGATCTCGCGCGAGGCCTGGTCGACCGCGTTGCGGACTTCCTGGAGATCGACCTGGGAGACGACGTCGAACGATGGCATGACGCTGCGACGATAGCCGCCGGGAGCGGCGTCCCTCAGGCGAAGGGGGGCCCGGCCGGGCCTCGCCGCACCACCGCCGCCCACACCGTCTCGTAGTGGTCCCGGTCGAAGGGGTCGATGTGGGGGAGCACGAACTCGTCCCAGGCATGACGGAGCGGGTCCTCGGTGGCGGCGTAGACGTGGAGCCCGGCGGGGAGGCGATCGAGCACACTGCGCAGGCTCATCGGGGTCTCGACCCGGGTGCGGGCGTCGATCGAGGTGAACGAGGCGTTGACCTCGACGGCCAGCCTGGCGATGGCCTCCACGAACGGTGCGCCCAGGGCGGGGTGCCGCCGCCGCAGCATCCCGGCGAGCTGGTCCTCGTTCGGGAAGCTCTTCTCCCAGATGATCCAGCGGTCGGCGAACGCCTTGTTGAGGGTCTGGGTCCCGGCGTAGTCACGCAGGTCGGTCGGGTTGAGGGTGCCGAAGATGCGGACGTCATGGCGGAGGTGGATCATCTCGCCGGTGGGGAGTTCGAGGGCCTGGTGCCGGTCGAGCAGCCCGTGGAGGGCGAAGAGGGTCTCGGCGCCGGCTGCGTTGAGTTCGGAGAGGTTGATGATGGCGGGGCCGCGCAGCGCCCGGGTGATGTCGCCGTCCTCCCACCGGCTCTCGGTGCCGCCCTTGCCGTCGCCGTGGAGCTTGACGGAGCCGATGAGGGTGATGTCGCGTACCTCCCCGGTGAGGGGAATGCGGTAGTGGGGCATGCCGAGCAGGGCGGCGAACTGCTCGATGTCGTGGTCCTTGCCGGTGCCCATGTGGCCCCGCAACGCGAGGTGGAGGGGGGTGTCGGTGAAGTGCTGGAGCCGCACCTGCTCGAGACGCGCCAGCTTGTAGAGCATGCCGAGGTCCACGTAGTAGGGGTCGGGCTGGGGGATGTGCTCCAGGCGGAGGTCGTGGTCGGGCAGATCCGCCGGCACCGCGGCGCGTTCCAGCTCGACCGGGTGACCTTCCCCGGCGGGATCGGTGAAGGTGACGGTGTCAGGCATCGATGCTCCTTCGAATCGGTTGATCGTAGATGGCGCGTCCCGAGGTGTGGACCCACCAGGTCTTGCCGCCGGCGGCGGCGATGCTGCGGTACAGGGTCGAGCGCACCCCGTCGACCATGGCCCGGGCCAGGTCGTCGGGGCGTTCCACCACCTGGTTGCGGTGGTAGGCGGCTTGGACGGTGTCGTCGCCGATGCCGATGCCGAGCACGATCGTGCCGCCACCCTCGGCGGCGGCCACCGACGCCGCGAGGTCCTCGACCGAGCCGCGGGTCATACCGTCGGCGAGGACGACGAGAATCCGGGTCGAGACGTTGCGACCCGCCAGGCGCCGTGCCGCGTACGCCACGTTGTACTCGTCGACGTTGGCGGCCTTGTCGAACATCGAGAGGGGCGGGGCCTCCTCGGGGGAGAGGCGGGCGACCCGCCCGGCCTCGGCGGGGGCGGCCGCCATCCAGAAGAGACCGGCGAGTACGTCTTCAGAAGCGCGCCAGCGGGTGTCGAACGGCTTGAGGAGGTAGTGATTCACGGTCCGGGTGAGGCGTGCCGCCGCTCCCCCCTGACTGCGGCGCAGCGCCCCGGTGGCGGCGTGACGGCGATCGGAGAACACCTGCTCGGTGTCATCGACGCTGGCGGCGAACGCCCGGTTGAACAGCGCCACCTCGAAGTCGATCTGCAGTTCGTTGCACAGGTTGGCGAGGGTCCACGCGCCGAGGGTGGCCGCCGCCAGCGGCCAGGGCACGTTGCGGCCGCCGGGGGAGGGGCGGGCCTGGAGCATCGAGGCGGAGCCGTCGACCAGCAGGCTGACCGCGTACGAACGGCGGGACGGAAGGTCGCGGCGCTCGAACATGCGCTCGTAGAGGCCGGCGCCGAGGAGGAGGGCGGCGTAGGGGGAGAGGTCGCCGGCGTCGTAGCCGGAGCGGAGCCCGCGGCGCTGGTTGGCGAGGAACAGTGGGTACAGCTCACCTGCCACCCGCCGTTGCGCCACCTGCCAGCGCAGGGCGGCTTCGGTGAGGAGCTCCCGCCCCTCGGAGGCGTGGTGGGCGAAGCGATACGGGAACGGGCACACCAGCAGCTTGCCGCTCTGGCCGGTGGGGAGGTACACGGTGGGGGCTTCGCTGATACGCACCACCTGGTCGGTGGCGGGATCTCCGGCCTGGTCGGCTTCACCGGCGCGGCCCCGCTGCGCCGCAACGCTCTGTGCCGCCTGCCGGGTCTGGTCGTAGGCGTCGGCGTCCTGCAGCGGAGGGGTGACGAGGCGGACCGCGTCGACGGTGTCGGCGATGGCGGCCCGATCGGCCTCGGCTTTGGCCCTGGTGGTGGCGGGGGAGTCGGAGGCGTCGGCGGGTTGCACCACGCCGTGGCGGATGGCGATCTCGAGAAGGCGGAGCGCCACACCGCCCACCTCCCACGGGTCGTCGGTGGCGCACACCTCGTCGATGCAGCCGGTGGCCTCGTCGACCGCGGCGGCGACGTGGGGGGCGAGGCGGCGCTCGAGGCGGGTGCGCTCCGTGTAGCCGCCGGTGAGGAGGAAGCAGGCGAGGGCGTACTGCCCGAGGGGACGGGCTTCCTGCAAGGCGTGGGGTGCGGCGCTGCGGTACAGATCGGAGAGCACGGAGCGCACCCCGGCGTAGCCGGCGAGCAGGGTGCGTTCCTGGCGGGCGTCTTCCAGCGAGAAGAAGAGGGCCTCGGCCGCCGGTCCTCCCGCCTCGGCGAGGGCGTCGAGCAGCGGCACCGGGGTGGCGGGATCGGGCTCCTCGTCACCCACTCCTCCGGCCGGGGCGGCGCCGCGGTCGGGAGCCTCCTCCTCGGGGGCGCCGGTGGCGGCGAACAGGTCGAGGGGGGACATCAGCGGGCCGTCGGCGGCCTCGACAGGGGCACGGTCGTCCGGGATCCAGTCGGGCGGGATGGGGCGAGGCTCGTCGAAGTCGGTGGCGATGAGGTGCACCACTTCGTGCAGGGCGCTGGTGAGCGCCACCTCGGCCGGGGTGACCGGGGCGCTGCGGGAGTAGGCGCTCTGGAACACGCCGGGGTCGATCACGATCTCCTCGGTGCCTCCCGCCGCCTGCGATCCGAGCCGGACCACCAGGCTCTCGTTGTCGGCGAGGGTCCGGGCGAAGCGGGTGACGGCCGGCGCCACCCGCTGGTAGCGAGCAACGACGGCTTCGATGACCCGGTCCTCCGGCGGGAGGACCTCGTTGAGCACGGAGCGGGCACGCTGAGGCATAACCGTTGATTGTCTCACATCCCTCCAAACCGGGAGCGGGACGGGAGCGGGGCCTGTCCGGGTAGGTTGGACGCCATGAGCGACCTGACCCTCTCCGACGGGATCACCGTTCCCGAACGTGAGCTGCAGTGGCGATTCGGCCCCAGCGGCGGTCCCGGCGGCCAGCACGCCAACCGCTCGGCCACCCGGGCCGAGCTCTCGTTCGATCTCGCCGCCAGCTCCGCCTTCGACGACGCCGCCAAGGCGCGACTCCAAGAGCGGCTGGGCCGCCGCCTCGCCGGCGGCGTGGTGACCGTGATCGCCGACGAGTCCCGCTCCCAGTGGCGGAACCGGGTCGTTGCCCGACGCCGGCTGGCGGCGCTCCTGACGGAGGCGCTCCGACCGAGCCGGCCTCGAGTCACCACCGCCCCGTCACGGGGTGCCCGGCGCCGCCGCCTGGCGTCGAAGCGGGCCCGAGGGGAGCTGAAACGGTTGCGACGCCCCCCCGACCCCGACGACGGATAGCGGGCGCTACGAGATCCCGGCGAGGAAGGCGAGGATGCGGTCGCTGAGCGCCGGATCGTGGTCGTGGAACATGTCGGTGCCGTGCCGGCTGCCGGAGAGCACCACCACCTCGGCCGGGGACGGCGAGGCGGCGGCGATGGTCGCGGCATCGTCCGGGTAGGGCTGGTTGTCCTCGGCGGCGATCAGCAGGGCTGGGACGTCGAGACGGGAGGCGGCCGATACGGCGTCGACCCCTTCGAAGGCGTCGGGGGCGGAGAGGGTCACGACTGCGGCGACGGGCCGCTGGGTGGCGGCCGCGATGGCGCCGGTGCCGCCCATCGAGGCGCCGATGACGAAGACCCGCTTCGCGCCGAGACGGACCGCCTCGTCGATGGCGGCGTCGACGTCGACGTCGACCGCGAACCCGGAGCCCTCGGAGGCGCCGTAGCCGCGGAAGTTGAATGCCAGCGCCGAGAAACCCTTCTCGGCGAGGGTGGAGGCGAAACCGAACCAGGAATCCATGTCGGCGGGACGCATGTGGGCGAGGACCACGAAGTCGGCGCCGCTCCCGAAGCGGCGCCCTTCGAGGGTGAGTCCGTCGGCGGTCGGGAACGTGAGAGCCACACCTTCCTCCGGTATCTCGGTGGCGGACGGGTTCGTGGTGGGAGCGGCGCCGGTACTCGTCGCCGCCGCGGCGGTGCTGGTCGGCTCGGCGCGGGTGGTGGCCGGGGCCGCGCTGCACGCGGTGACCAGCATGACGGCGGCGAGCAGGAACGGGGCCCGGATGCTCCTCACCGCGCCGATTCTACGGAGGCGACACCGGCCGGGGGAGCGGCGGGGTTGGCGGACCCCCGCTCCTATCATCGCCTGATGCACTACGACTTCACCACCCTGCCGAATGGACTGCGCGTCATCTCTCAGGACATGCCGTCGGTGCGTTCCGCCACCATCGGCTGCTGGGTCGACACCGGCAGCCGGGACGAGGATCCCATCGAGGCGGGGGCGAGCCACTTCCTCGAACACCTGCTCTTCAAGGGGTCGGAGGCGATGCCGGCCCGTGCCATCAGCGAGGCGTTCGACGCGGTCGGGGCACGCCACAACGCCTTCACCTCCAAGGAGTACACCTGCTACTGGGCCCGGGTGCGGGACGCCGACCTGCAACTGGCGGTCGACATCCTCTCCGAGATGCTGCAGCGGCCCGCCTTCCGCCAGGAGGAGATCGACTCGGAGCGCCACGTCGTGCTCGAGGAGATCAACATGAACGAGGACGATCCCACCGACGTCGCCCACGAGCGGTTCGTGCAGGCGTTGTGGGGTGGCCACCCGCTCGCTCCGCCGGTGCTGGGAACCAAGGAATCCATCACCTCCATGAGCCGGGACACCATCGCCGGTTACTGGGACCGTCGCTACTCACCCCGCTCCGTGGTGGTCGCGGCGGCGGGACGGGTCGACTTCGACGATCTGGTCCGTCGCATCGGCGACGCCATGGGGGCGTGGGAGGGAGGCGCCGAGCCGCGGACGGCCGTTCCTGCCACGGTCGCAGCGAAGGTGGAGGTGACCCGGCGCGACACGGAACAGGCCCACCTGGTGCTGGGCGGGGAAGGATTGCCCCGCGGCGACGATCGCCGTTTCGCCCACACCATCGTGGATCACGTGCTCGGCGGCGGCATGTCCTCCCGCCTCTTCCGCGAGATCCGCGAGGACCGGGGGCTGGCGTACGCGGTGCACAGCTTCCGGATGCCGTTCCTCGAGACCGGGGGGGTGGCGGTGTACGCCGGAACCACACCGAGCCAGGCTCCCGAGGTGCTCAAGCTGATCCGGGTCGAGCTGGACAAGATGATGGAGACGGGACCCACCGAGGACGAGCTGGCCCGGGCCAAGGGCAACGTGGAGGGGAGCCTGGCGCTGTCGCTGGAGGACTCCAACTCCCGCATGAGCCGGCTGGGCCGGGACGAACTGACCGGGGTCGAGCACATGTCGGTCGACGAGGTGCTGGCCCGGATCGACGCAGTGACGGTGGACGAGACGATCGAGGTGGCCCGCCAGGTGTACTCCGGCCCGTACGTGCTGGGGGCGGTCGGGCCGTTCGACGCCGCAGACCTGGAGGAGTTCGTGACATGATCGCGGTGGGCGTGTCGGGGGCCGGTGGCCGCATGGGGCGCCTGGTGGCGACGGCGGTGGCGGATGCCGGCGACCTCGACCTGGCGGCGCTCTTCGACCCGCAGGCCGGCGGGGAGACGGTGGCGGGACGGGAGGTCGCCACCGACCCGGACGTGATGTCCCAGGTGGACGTGGTGGTGGAATTCACCCGGCCCGACGTCGTCATGGACAACCTGGCCACCTGGCACCGTCTCGGAGTGCACGCGGTGGTCGGCACCTCGGGGTTCGATGCGGTCCGCCTCGCCGCGGTGGAGGAGCTGTGGGGCGACGGGCCGTCGCATTGCCTCATCGTCCCCAATTTCTCGGTCGGGGCGGTCGTGATGATGCGCCTCGCCGAACTGGCCGCGCCGCATTTCGCCGCCGCCGAGATCGTCGAACTCCATCACGACCGCAAGGCGGATGCGCCGTCGGGTACGGCCACCGCAACCGCGGAGCGTCTCGCCGCCGCCGCCCCCGATCAGCGTCGCGCGGTGGAAGGCCACGAGCTGGTGCCCGGGGCCCGCGGCGCCGACGTCGCCGGAATCCCGGTGCACGCCGTCCGGCTCCCCGGCCTGGTGGCCCACCAGGAGGTGCTGCTGGGCGGGCCCGGCGAGACCCTCACCATCCGCCACGACACCACGGACCGGACCGCGTTCCTTCCCGGGGTGTTGCTCGGCATACGGGCGGTGGCGGATCTTCCGAGGCCGGTCTCGATCGGACTGGACGGGCTGCTCGGCCTCTGAGCCGCCGCAACCCTCAGAAGAGGGCGCTGGCGAGCTGGCGGCGGTAGGTCCCGGTGAGGGGATGCTCCTCGCCGAGGAGACCGAAGATGTCGACCATGGCGCGGCGGGCGTCGTCCTGGAGCCCGGTCTTGGCCCGCACCACCCGCAGCATGTGGTCGAGTGCCGGCTCGAACTCGGACTGGGCGGCGAGCGCCTGGGCGAGGGCGAGTCGGACCCCGTCGTTGTCGGGATCGGCTTCGAGTTCGGCTTCGAGCTGCGGGATGTTCTGGCCTCGGGAGGCCGCGAGGCGTGCCGCCGCCTGGAGGCGTTCCACGTCGGGGGTGGGGGCGAGCTTCCCGAGCACGATGAGGGCGTCGTCGGTCTCGCCGCGGGCGATGAGCAGGCTGGCGAGCCCGGTCCCCGCCTCCTGATGGTCGGGGCGTTGCTCCAGCACCTCACGCAACAGCCCTTCCGCCGCCTCGGTGTCCCCGGCGAGGGTGGCGTCACGGGCCCGGTCGAGCTTGGCGTCGAGCTCCGTCGGGAGGATCTCGGCGATCCACGCCCGGAGGGACGGCTCGGGGATCGCCCCGGTGAACTGGTGCACCGGGGCGCCGTGACGGAAGGCGATCACGGTGGGGATGCCCTGCACGCCGAACTGGGCGGCGAGCTCCTGATTGCGATCCACGTCGACCTTCACCAGTTCGAACGCCCCGTCCATCTCGGTGGCGAGGCGCTCCAGCATCGGTCCCAGGGTCTTGCACGGACCGCACCACTCCGCCCAGAAATCCACCACCACGGGCACTTCCCGGCTGCGTTGCACCACCGCCTGCGAGAAATCGGCGGTCGAGACGTGGTGGATGTGGGGATTGGGGTCTTCCATGATGCCGTTGGGGTGTCGGAACCTGCAGGATAGTGATTCGAGGGGCTGCTACCGTCGGGTCCATGGAAGCTCGACCCGCTGCGCCGTTTGGCGAACTGCTCACTGCCACACTCACCCCCTTCGACGAGGAGGGGGCCGTCGATTACGGGACCTACTGGCGGCTGGTGCGCCACCTCGCCGAGAACGGCACCGAGGGCATCGTCGTCTCGGGGACCACCGGGGAGTCACCCACCTTGTCGAAGGTGGAGAAGATCGCGCTGTTCAAGGCGGCGGTCGACGCCGCCGCCGGAACACTCAAGGTCATCGCAGGGGCCGGCACCTACGACACCGCGGCCTCGATCGCGCTCGCCGAGAAGGCCGCCGAGATGGGATGCGACGGCGTGATGGCGGTCACCCCGTACTACTCGAAGCCTCCGCAGGAGGGCCTCTACCGGCATTTCACCGCCATCGCCGAGGCCACCGATCTGCCGCTGATGCTCTACAACATCCCGAGCCGCACCGCCCGTCTCATCGAGATCGACACCCTGGTGCGCCTCGCCGAGCACCCCAAGATCGTCGCCGTCAAGGATGCGGCCGACATCGACTTCTCCATGAACGCGATCGCCGCTCTCCCGGAAGGCTTTGCGGTCTACGCCGGGAACGACTCGACGGCACGCCGCATCGTCGGCGCCGGGGGCGTCGGGGTGGTGTCGGTGGCGGCCCATTTCGTCGGCCCGCAGATGCGGCGCCTCCTCGACGCGGTCAAGGCCGGCGACGAGGAGGAGGCCGCCCGCATCGACGAGGCGCTGGCGCCCCTCATCGCCGCCCTCTTCAACGAGCCGAATCCGATCCCTCTGAAGGGGGGAATGTCGGCGTGGTGGGGATCGGTCGGTGAGCCACGGCTCCCGCTGATCCCGGCATCACCCGAGACGCTCGAACTCATCGCATCGGCTCTGGAGATCGCCCAAGCGGTATGACCGTCCGGATCACATTCTTGGGCGGTCTCGGTGAGATCGGGCGCAACTGCGCCACGATCGAGATCGACGGCAAGCTCGCCCTCCTCGACGCCGGCTTGATGTTCCCCGAGGAGGACATGCTGGGCGTCGATCTGGTGCTCCCCGACTTCACCTCGGTGCTGGAACGGGCCGACGACCTCGAATGCATCATCCTCACCCACGGTCACGAGGACCACGTCGGGTCCCTCTCGTACCTGCTGCGGGACGTCAACGTCCCGGTCTACGGGACCCCGTTGGCGGTGGAGTTCGCCCGGTCCCGGATGGAGGAGGCCGGGGTCACTCCCGATCTCCGCCCGGTGGAGCTCCGGGAGTGGATCGAGCACGGCCCGTTCCGGTTCACGCACCTCAACGTCGCCCATTCGGTACCGCAGGCGACCGGGGTGGTCTTGGACACCCCCGAGGGGTACATCGTGCACTCCGGGGATTTCAAGCTCGACCCGACCCCGATCGACGGGCATCCCACCGACCTCGCCACCTTCGCCGGGTTCGGCCGTTCCGGGGTGCGGCTCTTGCTGTGCGACAGCACCAATGCCGAACGGTCCGGGTTCGTGCCGTCGGAGTCGACGGTGGGGCAGCCGTTCCGCGACTTCGTCGCCCGGGCGGAGGGGCGCGTCATCGTGGCGTGTTTCGCCAGCCACCTCCACCGGGTGCAGCAGGCTCTCAACGCCGTCGTCGCCGACGGCCGCCGCTTCGCCTTCCTGGGACGGTCGATGGTGCGCAACTCCGAGATCGGGTACGAACTCGGGCTGTTGAAGGTGGCGCCCGAGCACCAGGTCGAGCTGGAGGACCTCGATGACTACCCGCCGGGGGAGACCGCGGTCATCTGCACCGGAAGCCAGGGGGAGCCCTACGCCGCCCTCTCCCTGATGGCGTCGGGTGAGCACCACGCCATCCATCTCTCTCCCGACGACACGGTGATCATCTCGGCGACGCCGATTCCCGGCAACGAGGCCAAGGTGTCGCGGGTCATCAACAACCTCACCCGGCTCGGGGTGACGGTTCACCACGGCCTCAACTCCCACGTGCACGTGTCGGGGCACGCCGCCGCCGACGAGCTGCGTACCTTCTTCAACGTGGTGCAGCCGGCGACGATGATCCCGGTCCACGGTGAGTACCGGCACCTCCACGCCAACGCCGCCCTGGCCCGCCAGGTCGGGGTGGCCGAGGTCCTGGTGTGCCAGGACGGGGACGCGGTGACCCTCGACGGTATGGAGACCCGCCTGGAACACGCCGCGGTGCCCGCCGGCTACGTCTATGTCGACGGCTACGGCATCGGCGACGTCGAGGAGGTGCTGCGGGATCGCCGCCACCTGGCCGACGACGGCGTGCTGGTGGTGACGGTGGGCATCGATGCCGGCAGCGGTGAGGTCGTGTTCGGCCCCGACATCGACAGTCACGGGGTGAGCGACGAGTGGGAGGAGATTCACCGCGAGGTCGCGGAGTCGGTCGGCGCGGCGCTCTCCGAGATGGACTGGCCCACCGATCTCGATTCGGTGCGGCGGGGCGTGCGCAGCGCGGCGGCGCGGGCGGTGCGGCGGCAGACCAACCGGCGGCCGGTGGTGTTCCCGATCCTCATCGAGTTGTAGCGGCGCCTACTCCTCGCCGTCCTCCGGGGTGGCGGTCGGAGCGGCTTCGCCCTCGTCCTCGTCATCGTCGTCGTGATGCTTGCGCATCGCGGCCAGGGAGTTGAGGGCGTTGCGTCCGGCAACCTCGCCGATGCGGGGGAGCCGGGCGGAGCGGCGGCTGTAGAACGAACGGGTCTCGCCGCGTGGGGGCAGGGACGCCACCCGGGATTCGGCCGGCGGCAGCGGCACCTTCTCCTCGGCGGGGAGGTCGTACTCCAGGTCGGGCTCGTTGGCGGGGGCCTCCGCGGC
>CAZQUB010000007.1:0-13676 GCA_964596225.1 uncultured Acidimicrobiaceae bacterium | reverse complement strand
GCGGCGGGGGCGTCGGCGGCGGGGGCATCGGGCACCGCGAAGGTGACGGCCTCGTCGACGGGTGCAGGATCGGGTTCGGGCTCCGGCTGCGGTTCTGCTTCCTCGACCGGGGCGAGGGGCGTGGTGAGCACCGCGGCCAGGTCGTCGGGTGCGACGGCGATCTCCGGGGCGGTATCCGCCGGCGCGCCATCGCCCGAGGCGAGGCGCCGGGTGAGGGCGTCCCTCTCGAGCTCGAGTTCGCCGATGTGACGCATGAGGGCGCGCCGCTCGGTATCGAATTCCTTCTGACGCTTGATGAGGCTCTTGATGTGGGTGAAGAGCTCTTCGGCGGTGTCGCCGAGGCCAACCATCCCGCCGACGCCGGCGGCCTCGTCCGTGATGCGGGCGGCCTCGGCGCGGGCGTCGGCGATGATGCGTTCCGCTTCCTCGCGGGCGCCGGCGACGAGCATGAAGGCTTCGCGGCGTACGGTGTTGACCATGTCGGCGGTGGCGTCTCCGGTTTGCTCCTCATCGGGGGGCGGCGCGGTGTCGGCGGGCGGCGCGGTGTCGTCCGGTGTGGGCTCGGTGGGCGCCGACGCGTCGTCGGCGGTGTCGATGTCTCGAAGGGTGGTGCTCACGCCTTGTTCTCTCCATTTGGCCATTGGCGGTACACCGTGCGGGCGGCCTCTCTCGATACCTTCGGCACGGCGCCGAGTTATCTGAAACCTAGTTCCTACCCGGAAACCCTCTGGGCGAGGGGTTCCCGGCGATGACGGACCCCGGCGGCAGGCGGCTCGGCTCCCCCCGCAGCCCCTCCCCGACGTGTATCCCTTGTCGGCGTTGGCTTCACGCCGGGAGGTGCGGGGGGCGGGAGGCGGTCGTGGGCGAGGTAGCTAGTCACCTCGCGCGCCCATCAATGATGCGTTCGCGCGGTCTGTCACGCTCCGCGCGCGGACCGCGGTTTCAGTCGTTGGCCGATTCTGCGCCCGGGTGTAAGGTTGTGGTCCCATGGCTGCACGGAGATCATCCCGTGGGGCGAAGGGGCGGAGAAGGGTCAGGAACAAGAAGACCTCGAAGTCGCGGATCGGACTGCTCGCTGCGCTGCGAGGGAGCCGGGACCGCCTTCGGAAGCGGCTCGGGCGTCACACCGACGACGTCTGGGGCATCCTCACCATCGTGATCGCCGGCCTCTTGGTGCTGGCGTTCTTCGATCTGGCGGGACCCGTCGGGCGGGGCACCACCACCGGCCTTCACTTCGCCTTCGGCATCTGGGCCTACTTCGTCCCCCTCGTCCTCGTCGTGATCGGCCTGGCCCTCATCGGCAGCATGCCCCGCTCCGACTACGGGCGGCTCTCGGCCGGGCTCCTCACCCTCTTCGTCGGCTCGCTGGGCCTCTTCCACCTCCTCACCGGGGCGGTGTCGCTCGCGGAGAGCATGGACGAGGTCATCGCCCGCGGCGGCGCCGTCGGCTCTCTCATCGCCTTCCCGCTGCAACGCCTCATCGGATACTGGGGCGCCTTGCTCGTGCTGGTGGCGGTCAGTGGCCTCGCCGCCCTCGTCCTCACCCGCGCCACGATCCGGGACGTTGCTTCCACCATCGTCTCGTGGGTGCGGGCACTCGGCTTCGGGCCGAGCCATCGCCGCCGTGCCGTGGCCGCCCCCGCGGTGGCATCGGCACCGGCCCGGATCGCCCCCGGCGGCGCTCCCGCCAAGGCGGCCCCGCCCAAGCCTGCAGCCACGAAGTCGTCCCCACCCAAGTCCAAGCCGACTCAACCGTCCCGTCCGGTCACCTCCCGTGCCTCCGGTGAGGGCTACCGGCTGCCGCCCCTCGAGCTGCTCGAACTGTCCACCTCCGGCACCAAGAACCGCAAGATGCTGGAGCGGGCCGCCCACGAACTCCAAGAGACCCTGTACCAGCACGGGGTCGACGCCAGCTTGACCCGGATCGTGCCCGGGCCCACCGTCACCCGCTACGAGGTCGAGCTGGCCCCCGGAGTGAAGGTGTCGAAGGTCACCGGGCTCTCCCACGACATCGCCTACGCCATGGCATCCGCCGATGTGCGGATCCTCGCCCCGATCCCGGGCAAGAGCGCCATCGGGATCGAGGTGCCCAACCACCACCGTGATCTCGTCACTCTGGGCGACATCCTCTCCAGTCCCGAAGCGGACGCCGACCGGGACCCGATGAAGGTCGGGCTCGGCAAGGACGTCAGCGGGCACGCCTGCCTGCTCAAGCTCGACGATCTTCCCCACATGCTCATCGCGGGCGCCACCGGCGCCGGCAAGTCGTCCTGCATCAACGCCATCGTCACCTCGATCCTGATGCGGGCCCGACCCGACGAGGTACGCCTCGTCCTCGTCGACCCGAAGCGGGTCGAGCTCGGGCAGTACAACGACGTGCCGCACCTGCTGACCCGGGTCATCACCAACCCCAAGAAGGCGGCCGACGCCCTGCAATGGGCGGTGCAGGAGATGGACCGGCGCTACGACCTGGTGGCCGACGCCGGGGTGCGCGACATCACCAGCTACCGGGAGAAGTGGGACGCCGGCGGGCTCGACACCGAGGGCTTCGACCGTTTCCCCCACATCGTGATCATCGTCGACGAGCTCAACGATCTGATGATGGTGGCGGGGCGGGCGGTGGAGGACGCCGTGGTGCGGATCGCCCAGATGGCTCGTGCCGTCGGCATCCACCTCGTGCTCGCCACCCAGCGCCCCTCGGTCAACGTGATCACCGGGGTCATCAAGGCCAACATCCCATCGCGGCTTGCGTTCTCGGTGGCGTCGCAGACCGACTCGCGGGTCATCCTCGACAGCTCCGGGGCCGAGAAGCTCGTCGGTCTGGGAGACATGCTGGTGGTGACGGCGCGGGAACCGAAGCCGGCACGGATCCAGGGCGCCTTCGTCAGCGAGCAAGAGATCCGCGCCGTGGTCGATTGGGTGCGCGAGCAGCGCCGCGCCGCCTACCGGGACTCCGAGGTGTTCGAGACGGTGGCCCGCCAGGAAGAGGCCGAGGACGAGTTCGACGGCGAGGATCCCGACATCGTTCGCCAGGCGATCGATCTGGTGGTGCGGTCGCAGCTCGGGTCGACGTCGATGCTGCAACGCAAGCTCCGCATCGGGTTCGCCCGGGCCGGGCGGGTGATGGACATCCTCGAGATGAAGGGCATCGTCGGCCCCTCCGAGGGATCGAAGGCACGGTCGGTGCTGATGACCGTCGAGGAACTCGACCAGACACTCGTCGGGGGCTGATCTCCCGGCCCGAGCGTCCGTTCCCGAGACTGCTCCTGCACGGCGCGATTGCATCGGTATGGTTGGCGGGATGATGCCGCGCGCCAGATTCGACGACCTCACCCCGGGACACGAGCGGTGCTTCACCTTCCACGGCCGGCGCGCCACGGTGGTGGCCCGCACCCTCGACGACGTCATCCCGGCGCTGCGCGAGGTGGAGGAAGCGACCCGCGCCGGGCTGTGGGCCGCCGGCTACGTGTCGTACGAGGCGGCGCCCGCCTTCGACCCGGCGTTGCCGGTCCGGACGCCGGAGCCGCGAGAACCGTTCCGCCACATGCCGCTCGTCTCCTTCGGCCTGTACCTGCGCCGCGAGGACTGTGACGAGCTGGAGCCGCGCTCGTTGCACCCCGCCCCCTACACCATGTCGGCGTGGACGCCCGAGATCGACCGGAGCGAGTACGACCGGGGTGTGGCGGCGATCCGGGACGCCATTGCCGCCGGCGAGACCTACCAGGTGAACTACACCATGCGGCTGCGCGCCGCCTTCTCCGGCGATCCCGGGGAGCTGTACCGCGACCTGGTGCTCGCCCAGCGGGGCGGCCACGCCGCCTGCATCGACGCCGGCCGCTACCAGGTGGTGAGCATCTCGCCGGAGAAGTTCTTCCGTATCGACGGCAACCGGATCGAGGTCCGCCCGATGAAGGGCACGATCCGACGGGGGCGCTGGCCCGAGGAGGACGACTCCCTCGCCGATGCCCTGCGCCGATCCGAGAAGGACCGGGCCGAGAACCTCATGATCGTCGACCTCCTCCGTAACGACCTGGGGAGGATCGCCGAGTTCGGCAGCGTCGGCGTCGACTCGCTCCTCGACCTGGAACGCTTCGAGACGGTGTGGCAGCTCACCTCGCAGGTGTCGGCCCGGCTCCGACCCCGGACGAGGCTGCGGGACGTGTTCCGGGCACTCTTCCCGTCGGGGTCGGTCACCGGGGCGCCGAAGATCCGGACCATGGCGTACATCGCCGCACTGGAACACTCGACCCGCGGGGTGTACTGCGGGGCGGTCGGGTACGTGGCGCCTGCCGGCGCGCCGGGACCGGAGGCCGAGTTCAACGTTGCGATCCGCACCGTGCTGGTCGACGAGCACGAGGGTCTCGCCGAGTACGGCGTCGGCGGCGGCATCACGTGGGATTCCGACTCGGCGGGCGAGTACGAGGAGGCCCGGGTCAAGGCCCAAGTCCTCGTCGAGCGGCGCCCCGAGTTCCTGTTGATCGAGACGCTGCGCTGGGAACCGGAGCGGGGGTACCTGTACCTCACCGATCATCTCGAGCGGCTCGCCGCCTCGGCCGCCTACTTCGGGTTCCCCTACGACCAGGAGGCCCTCACCTCGTGCATCGCAGCCGCCGCCGAGGACTCGTCGGAGCCCCGGCGGGTGCGGCTGGTGCTGGCGAGGGACGGGGCGTGCCGGGCCGAGGCGGAGGAGCCGGTGCCGCCGTGGCTCGACGGACCCGAAGCGGGAGGGGAGCCGATCGTGGTGGCCGTCGACCCGATCCCCGTCACCTCCTCGAACGTGTTCCTCTTCCACAAGACCACCCAACGCAAGGTGTACGAGGAGCGGATCAAGCGCCACCCCACGATGGACGACGTGGTGCTCCAGAACGAGCGGGGCGAGGTGACCGAGACCACCATCGGGAACCTGGCGGTGCGGTTCGACGGCCACTGGTACACGCCGCCGATCGGCTCGGGCTGCCTCGGCGGGGTCTACCGGCAGCGGATGCTCGACGCCGGGCTGCTGGAGGAGCGGGTGGTCCACGTCGCCGACCTTCCCCACGCCGACGAGGTGGCGGTGCTCAACTCGGTGCGTGGGTGGCGACCCGCGGTGCTGGCGAACGGCGCCGATCCCGGCTGAGGTCCGTGCCGGTCCCGCTACGCTCCGGCCGATGGGTGATTACCACGTGCATCTCCACCCGCACGGGCCCTACCGCGGGGTGGGGCCGCCGCCAGGGGAGTACCCGCCGGGACACATCGAGTCGTACGTCGCACAGGCGGCGCGACGCGGCGCCTCCGAGGTGGGCTTCACCGAGCACCTCTACCGCTGCGTCGAGGCGGCTCCGGTGCTGGGCCGCTTCTGGGAGACCGAGGCACGCTCCGACCTCGCGGCGCAGACCGCCGCCTTCTTCGCCGAGGATCTGACCTTGTCGCTGGAGGGCTATGTGGCGGCGGTCACCGCCGCCCGGGACCGCGGGCTTCCGGTGCTGCTCGGCCTCGAGGTCGACTTCTTCCCCGAGACGATCGACGCCGTGCTCGATCTCCTCGCCCCTTACCCATGGGACTTCCTCATCGGATCGGTGCACTGGGTCGGGGGATGGGCGATCGACCACGGCGACGCCGTCCACGAGTACGACCGCCGCGGGGTCCGCACCGCCTACGAGGACTACTTCGCGCTCGAGGCGCAACTGGCAGCCTCGGGGTCGGTCGACGTCCTGGCCCACGCCGATGTGATCAAGAAGTACGGGTACCGCCCCGACACCGTGCCGGCCGACCTCTACCGCCCTGTGGTCGAGGCGGCGGTCCGCAGCGGCACCGCGGTCGAGGTCTCCAGCGCAGGGCTCCGCTACCCGGCCCGCGAGGTGTATCCGGCGCCGGCCTTCCTCGCCATGTTCGCCGCCGCCGGAGTGCCGATCACGCTCGCCAGCGACGCCCACTTCCCCGAGGAGTGCGCCATCGGACGCGACGAGGTGGTGGCCGCCGCCGGCGCCGCCGGGTACACCGAACATCTCCGTTTCCGGCGCCGGCGGGCCGACGCGGTGCCGCTCCCCGGCTCGCCGTCACAGGGTCGAGGAGGCGTGGACGCCTCCGAAGGCGCCTCGTAGACTCCCCGTGCCCGCGACCGAGAGGCTCCCATGACCGACCAGGGTGGCATCCACGACGAGCACCCGTTCACCACCCCGATCGATCAACGCGACCCGGCCCGCCGGTTCCGCGGCAGGCTCGCCGCCCCGGTGACGGTGATCACCGCCGGTTCCGGTGAACGGCGAACCGGTCTCACCGTCTCGTCGATCATGGTGGCCGAGGGGGAGCCGTCCCGGGTGTACTTCCTGGTGGGGACCGCCACCGACCTCTACGACGTGCTGGAGGAGAGCGGGAGGTTCGTGGTGCACGTGCTCGAGGAGCCGCACCCGCAGATCTCCGACGTGTTCGCCGGGATCCGTCCCAGCCCGGGGGGCCGGTTCGCCGGCCTGGCGGTGGAAGACAGCGTCTGGGGCCCGGTCCTCACCGACATCGCCACCCGGGCCTACTGCACGTTCGAGGGCGGGGACGAGGAGACCTACTTCCTGGTCGCCGAGGGCATCATCGACAAGCTCGAACTGGGCGACATCGACGATCCGCTCATCTACTTCCGCGGCCACTACCGCTCCCTCACCTGAGGTCCTGCCACCGCCATTGAGAGCGGCCGAGGGCCCGTAGACTCCGAGCCATGTCCCGCACCGCCCCCTCCGTCTGGCTGACGACGCTCGGCTGTGCCAAGAACGAGGTCGATTCCGCCAAGGTCACCGCCATGGTGGGCGACGCCGGCTACCGGACGGCCGAGACGCCCGAAACCGCCGACGTGGTGATGGTCAACACCTGCGCCTTCGTCGAGGCGGCTCGCCGGGAGTCGATCGACACCATCATGGAACTGGCGGCGGCCCGCCGCGACGGCGCCAAGCTGGTGGTGATGGGCTGCATGGCGCAGCGCTACGAGCGGGAGCTGGAGGAGGCACTCCCGGAGGCCGACGCCGTCGTGGGCCTCGACCGGTACGCCGAGCTGGTGGACCGTCTCGACGCCCTCACCGGATGGACCCCGTTGCGGGTCCGGCCGGCGCCTCGGTCCCGCATGGACATCCTCTACCAGGTGCGGCGCCCCACCCCGACGACCCCGTACGCCTACGTCAAGGTGGCGGAGGGGTGCGACAAACCCTGCACCTTCTGCGCCATCCCGCAGTTCCGGGGGCGGCAGCGGTCCCGACCACCCGCCAACATCCGGGACGAGATCGTGGCCCTCACCGGCGCCGGGGTGGGCGAGATCGTGCTCGTGGCCCAGGACCTCGCCAGTTACGGGCGGGACATCGGCGCTCCCGGTGGTCTGCGGGAGCTGCTCGCCTTCGTCGGCGACGTCGAAGGGCTGCGCCGCCTCCGCCTCTACTACCTGTACCCCCGGGAGATCAGCGACGCCCTGGTCGCCACCATGGCCGCCAGCCCGGTGATCGTCGACTACTTCGACCTGTCGCTCCAGCACGCCTCGTCGCGGTTGTTGCGAGCGATGAAGCGGCCCGGCAGCGGCGCCCGCCACCTCGACCTCATCGCCGGCATCCGGCGGGAGGCGCCGCAGGCGGCGCTGCGGTCCTCGTTCATCGTCGGGTTCCCCGGTGAGACCGAGGACGACGTCGACGAGCTCGCCGGGTTCCTGGAGGAGGCCGGCCTCGACTGGGTGGGGCTCTTCCCGTACTCGGCGGAGGAGGGCACCCCGGCGGCGGAGATGGGCGGCCAGATCCCGGAGGGGGAGAAGGCGGAGCGGCTCCGTCACCTCCAGGCACTGCAGGACGACATCACCGCCCGCCGCAACGCCGCCCAGGTGGGGCGGGTACTCGAGATCCTGGTGGATCAGGTGGAGGAGGGGCAGGCGGTGGGTCGCTCCTACCGGGAGGCGCCCGAGATCGACGGGGTGGTGCTGCTCGACGGGGGGAGCCCGGGGGAGTGGGTGGAGGCGGAGATCACCGGCGCCTACGGCACCGACCTGGCAGCCCGGGTGCGGGGGGCGGCGTGATCGTCGAAGTGCTGGCGGTGGGCACCGAGCTGCTGTTGGGCCAGATCGTCAACAGCAACGCCGCCACCATCGGGGGACGTCTCGCCGAGGCCGGTCTCGACCACTACCACCAGGGCGTCGTGGGCGACAACGTGGAGCGGATCGTGGCCGCCATCCGCCTCGCCACGAGCCGGGCCGACGCCCTCATCATCACCGGCGGCATCGGGCCGACCCAGGACGACCTCACCCGGGAGGCTTTGTGCGCCGCCGCCGGCGTCCCGATGGCGTTCAGCGACGAGCAGGCCGCCGCCCTGCGCCGCCGGTGGGCGGAACGGGGCCGCGAGATGCCCGAGTCGAACCTCCGGCAGGCGCAGTACCCGGAGGGAGCGGTGCTGCTCGCCAACCCCAAGGGGACCGCCCCCGGGATCCGGATGCGGATCGGGGACGCCTGGGTGTTCTCGGTGCCCGGCGTCCCGGCCGAGATGACGCCGATGCTCGACGACGACATCCTTCCGTTCCTGCGGGCCGAGGCGGGGGAGGGGGCGGTGGTGGTGAGCCGGCTCATCAGGACCTGGGGCGGGTCGGAGTCGCGCATCGCCGAGATCGTCGCCGACCTCTACGAGTCGTCGTCGAACCCGACCCTGGCGTTCTTGGCGTCGTCGGGAGAGATCAAGGTGCGGCTGACGGCGAAGGCGGCGACCCGCGAGGAGGCGGAGGGACTCATCGCCCCGGTGGAGGCCGAGGTGAGGGCGAGGCTCGGGTCGCAGGTCTTCGGGGCGGACGACGACACGGTGGAGCGGATCGTGCTGGGTGCGCTGGAGCGGCGCGGGTGGTCGCTGGCCACGGCCGAGTCGGCCACCGCCGGGATGGTGGCGGCCCGCGTCACCTCGGTGGCGGGCGCGTCGCGGGTGTTCCGCGGCTCGGTGATCGCCTATCAGGACGACGTCAAGACCGGGGTGCTCGGGGTGCCGGAGGAGGTCGTCGCCGAGCACGGCGTCGTCAGCGAGGCCACCGCCTGCGCCATGGCGGACCGGGCCGCCGCCCTGTTCGGGACGGAGGTGGCGGTGGCGGTCACCGGATCGGCCGGCCCCGAACCGCAGGAGCAACCGGTGGGATCGATGGTGGTGGCGGTTCACACCCCTGAAGGGACCCGGGCCCGGTCGCTGCACTTCCCGGGGGACCGGGAACGGGTCCGGGTGTACGCCACGACCGCCGCCTTGCAGCTGGTGCGGCTGGCGGTGACAGGGGCGTGGTGGGGGAGCGGGGACACCCATTGGGACCGGGGGACGTCGGAGTGACCGACCGGGAGCGCATGTTCCTCGCGGTCGAACTCGACGAGCAGGTGCGGCGCCTGCTGGCGGCCTTCCTGGACGGGGCGGACCTTCCCGGCCGTGCCGTGCCGCCCCGGAACTGGCACCTCACGCTCCGTTTCCTCGGCTGGACCACCGAGGTGCAGCGGGACCGGATCCTGCAGGCCCTCGACGACACGGACCTGGGATCACCGTTCCGGGTCCGGTTCGCCGGTCTCGGGGCGTTCCCCAAGCCGCGCCGGGCCACCGTGCTGTGGCTGGGGGTCCGCTCCGGGGTGGAGGGTCTGGAGCACCTGGCCGCTGCCGCCGAGGAGGCGTCGACGGCCGCCGGGTTCGCTCCCGAGGGCCGGCCGTTCCATCCCCATCTCACCCTGGCGCGGGTCCGTCCCGCGGCGGACGTCACCGATCTGGTGGGTCGGTTCCCTCCGTTCGACGTCTTCATGGAGGTGGGCGCGGTGACGTTCTACCGGAGCCGGCTGGCGCCCGGTGGGGCCACCTACGAGGTGGTCGACCGGGTCTCGTTGTGAGGACGGCGATCCTCGACATCGAACAGGTGTTCGCCTAGAGTACGGGTGCATTGCGCAGTAGGATTACATGTCTGTAGTTCTGTCACAGGTGTGCGGTACGGTGCAGCCGATGAAGAACTCGAAGGGAGCTCCAGTGGAAGGCGACAAGAACCTCGAGATGGCGTTGTCGCAGATCGAGCGGCAATTCGGCAAGGGCGCCATCATGAAGCTGAGCGACGGCGGCGTGAGGAACGTCCGCGCCATCCCCACCGGCGCCCTCTCCCTCGACCTGGCGTTGGGCATCGGCGGTGTTCCCCGGGGCCGGATCGTGGAGATCTTCGGCCCGGAGAGCAGCGGCAAGACCTCACTGGCGCTCCACGTGGTCGCCGAGGCGCAACGCAACGGTGGGGTGGCGGCGTTCATCGACGCCGAGCACGCCCTCGACCCGATCTACGCCAAGGCCCTCGGCGTCGACACCGACGAGCTGCTCATCTCCCAGCCCGACACCGGGGAGCAGGCGCTCGAGATCGCCGACATGCTGATCCGCTCCGGCGCCCTCGACGTGGTGGTGATCGACTCGGTGGCCGCCCTCGTGCCCCGGGCCGAGCTCGAAGGCGACATGGGGGACACCCATGTCGGCCTCCAGGCCCGGCTCATGTCGCAGGCGCTGCGCAAGCTGGCCGGCACCATCAACCGCTCCGACACCACGGCGGTGTTCATCAACCAGCTGCGGGAGAAGGTGGGCGTGATGTTCGGCTCACCGGAGACGACGCCGGGGGGCCGCGCCCTCAAGTTCTACGCCAGCGTGCGCATCGACATCCGCCGCATCGAGGCGATCAAGCAGGGCACCGACAACATCGGGAACCGGGTGCGGGCCAAGATCGTGAAGAACAAGGTGGCCCCGCCGTTCCGTCTCGCCGAGTTCGACATCATGTTCGGTCAAGGCATCTCCCGGGAGGGGAGCCTCATCGACGTGGCGGTCGAGCACGGGATCGTCCGCAAGGCGGGCGCCTGGTACACCTTCGACGGCGATCAGCTCGGGCAGGGCAGGGAGAACGCCAAGGACTTCCTGCGGGACAATCCCGAGCTGGCGATGCAGCTCCAGGATCGGGTGTTCCGCGAGGTGGGCCTCCTCGAAGACGAGGAGACCGAGGAGGGCGAGGAAGGGTCGGAGAGCCCGGCCGACGCGCCGGCGACGGAGGAGTCCGAGGCCTGAGACCGGGGTGCAGAGGTCCCGGGCGCCGTGGTGGCTGTTCGCGTCTGACTACCCACCGAGAGCGCGAATTGACCGGTTCCGCAGACCGGTCCGCTGGGGTAGCATCGTTGGTACACACACATTACGAACTACCAACGAACGAACATCGGAACCGAAACAGGGACGATCGTGACGGAACTCGTGGACCGAGCATTAGGTCGCGGGAGCGGCTGAGACCGCTCCGTCTTCGTCGTCCAGCCGAGTGTGTGTGCCGAGCCCATGGCTCGGCATGCCGCTTTTCGGGTTCCGGGAACGGGGACCGACATGCAGGATTGGATCGTCCTGAGTGCCATCTCAGGGCTGGTCGCGGTCCTGGCCTTCGTGGTGGGCCGGGATTTTCAGCGTCGTCAGACCCGGAAGGCGGCCGCCAATGCCGAAGCGGCGCTCCGGGAGGCACGGATCGACGCCCAGCGCATCCTGTCACGCGCCGAGGCCGATGCCCGGGCGCTGGCGGAGAGCTACCGCGACCGGGAAGAGGCGGCGCTGGAGCACCGCCACATCGAAGTCGGCGCCATGGAGGAACGCCTGGCGCAGCGTGAGGCCACCCTCGAGCAGCGGGCCGCCAACCTGGCGCACCGCGAGGAGATGCTGATCGAGAAGGACCGCGCCATCGTCACCACCCAGAGCGAGGCGGAGGCGCTGCGCGAGGAAGCCCGCGCCAATCTGGAACGCACCGCCGGATTCGACTCGAAGGCGGCCAAGGCGGAGCTGCTGCGCAAGGTCGAGGACGACACCCGGCGCGAGGCCATGGTGCTGGTCCGGGACCTCGAACTGAAGGCGAGGGAAGAGGCCGACCGCCGCGCCCGCCGCATCCTGGCCACCGCGGTGCAGCGGCTCGCCGCCGAGGTCGTCTCCGAGACCACCGTCTCGGTGGTTCCCCTCCCGTCCGACGACATGAAGGGCCGCATCATCGGGCGGGACGGCCGCAACATCCGGACCTTCGAGGCCGTCACCGGCGTCAACCTCATCGTCGACGACACCCCCGAAGCGGTGTCGGTCTCGACCTTCGATCCGGTGCGGAGAGAGACCGCCCGGCTCACCCTGGAACGTCTCGTCGAGGACGGGCGCATCCATCCCGCCTCCATCGAGGAGGCCTACGAGAAGGCGAAGGCCGAGGTCGACCAGTCGATCCAGGACGCCGGCGAGTGGGCGCTGCTCGAAGTGGGGCTGACCCGGATGCACGCCGAACTGGTGACGCTGCTGGGCCGCCTCAAGTACCGCACCTCCTACGGCCAGAACGTCCTCAACCACCTCGTCGAGGCGGCGCACGTGGCCGGGATGCTGGCATCCGAACTCGGGGTGGACGCCACCGAGGCCCGCCGCGCCGCGTTCCTCCACGACATCGGGAAGGCCGTCACCCACGAGGTGGGCGGCTCCCACGCCCTCATCGGGGCCGAGATCGCCCGGCGCTTCGGGGAGGACCCCTCCATCGTGCACGCCATCGAGGCCCACCACAACGAGGTGGAGCCCCGCACCCTCACCGCGGTGCTGGTGCAGGCGGCCGACGCGGTGTCGGCCGCCCGTCCCGGCGCCCGCCGCGAGGCGCTGGAGTCCTACGTGCGGCGCCTCGAGCAGCTCGAGGAGATCGCCGGGTCGTTCCCCGGGGTGGAGCGGGTGTTCGCCATGCAGGCCGGCCGCGAGATCCGGGTCGTCGTCAGTCCCGGCGACGTCGACGATCTGGCGGCGGCGGCGCTGGCCCGCAAGATCGCTCGTCGTCTCGAGGAGGATCTCCAGTATCCCGGCCAGATCGCGGTGACCGTGATCCGCGAGTTCCGGTCCACCGACATCGCCCGCTGAGGAGCCGTCGATGACGGACGTCGTCCAGCTCGACACACCGGCGGTGCGGCAGCCCCGTCTCGCCACGCGCCGGGGCCGCAGCTACTACGTGCGCACGTTCGGCTGCCAGATGAACGAGCACGACTCGGAGCGGATCGGCGGTCTGCTCGAGTCCGACGGCATGGTGCCCGCCGCCAGCGTCGACGACGCCGACGTGGTGGTGCTCAACACGTGCACCATCCGGGAGAACGCCGACAACCGGCTCTACGGCTACCTGGGGGCTCTCAAGGCGGTCAAGGACCGGCGTCCCGGCCTCCAGATCCTCGTCGGCGGCTGCTCGGCCCAGAAAGACCGGGAGCTGATCCGGCAACGGGCCGCCTGGGTCGACGTCGTGTTCGGGACCCACAACGTCCATCGTGTGCTCGACCTCCTCGACCACGTCGAGGAGTGGGGGCCGGTCACCGAGATCTGGGACGAGACCGTCTCGGCCGAGGAGTTCCCCTCGACGCTCCCCACCAGCCGGGTCACCCCGCATTCCGCCTGGGTGACGATCACCATCGGTTGTGACAATTCCTGCACCTTCTGCATCGTCCCCACCGTGCGGGGGAGGGAGATCAGCCGCCGCCCCGGAGAGGTGATCGCCGAGGTGCGAGGCCTGGTTGCCGAGGGGGCGAGCGAGGTGACCCTGCTCGGCCAGAACGTCAACTCCTATGGCCGTGACCTCGACCTCAACGGCCGCAGCCCGGTCTTCGCCGACCTGCTGCGCCGGGTCGGCGAGGTGGAGGGGGTGCGCCGGGTGCGGTTCACCAGCCCGCACCCGAAGGATTTCCGGGAAG